>JAJYGU010000095.1 GCA_021784975.1 Planctomycetota bacterium | reverse complement strand
TTGGTGGGGCTCGCTGCGCTCGACCCACCCTACAATTAACTGCGTCCTCTGCGGCGACCAATTCGGGTTGCTAGCTAGCGGATAGTATGGCACCGCGGCAGGGCGGCGGCAAGTCGTTTCGCGCCGGCCTCCGTAATGCCGGTCTGGCTGATGTCCAGGACTTTCAGGCCCCGCAGGCTGGTCAGCGTGTCGATCGCCGCGTCGCTGATCAAGGTCTGCCGCAGTTCCAGCCGGACAAGGTTTTTCAGGCCGCGCAGATTTTCTAGAGCGGCATCGTTGATTCCGGTTTCATTCAACCGCAGGCTGGCCAGCTTCGGCAGGCCGCGGAGGGCCCCTAAACTGTTGCCCGACAGCGGCACGGCCCGAACGATCAGTTGCCGCAGGGTGGGGAACTTGGCCAGCCGCGGGAACCCGCCGTCGGTGACGCCGAAGCAATGATAGATCGTAAAATCTTCCAAAGGCAGGCCGATCAGCCGCTCCAGGCCGGCGTCGGTAATGCCCGCCTCGTCGATCGTCAGGCTCCTCAAGGTACGGCATCTTGCCAGGATGGCCAAGGTATCGTCGCTGATCTGATAGCCGCCGATCCGCAAGGTGTTGAGCCTGTTCAACTCCTGGATTCGCTTTAGGCCGGCGCTTGTTAGTTGGGAACAGCCGCGGAGATCGAGCGTCCGCAATTGTCGGAGCCTCGCCACTTGCTCCATGCCGTGATCGGTGATTTCCACATCGAGCAGACCCAGGGCGGTCAACTTCGGCCATTGCGGCAATCGCTTCAGGGCTTCGTCGGTCAGCCGCGGGCTGCGGCGGATGGTCAGCGAATTGAGCTGCCGCAGTGGGGCGAGTTGCCGCAGACTGCCGTCGTCGATGGAGAGGTTGAGGAAGAACAGGTCCGTCAGGCCGGTCAGTCTGCCGATTTGCCGGATGCCGGCCTCGCTGACGCCGCTGCCGGAGAGCCTCAACTGCTTCAAGTGCGGAAGCGAGCCCAGCCGCGGGAGGTCGGCGTCGTTGGCGGCGGCTTGACCGCCGGTCAAATCAACGCCCACCAACCGGCCAGCCGAGTCGAAGGTGAACTGCCCGCCCGCCGCAGCCAGCCGCCGCACGGTATCGACGAATTGGGCGTCAACGCCCGCCGGGGCCTCGCCGGCCTGGATCCGTTCGACACAGGCTTTCTCACTTGGTCTCGGCGGCGGGGCAGCAAGGCCGCTGCCGGCGGGCATGGAGAGCACGACGATGCACAGCAGCCCTCGCAGATTCATGATCGCAGTCTTTGCAGGGTGGGTCGACGGGCACCGACCGGGTACCGGGCACCATCGAAGATGGTCGCGGGTGGCGCAGGTCGGCGAGGCCCACCGCCTTTTCTCAATGGGTGGGGCTCGCTGCGCTCGACCCACCCTACGCTTTGTTGACTCATGGTGGCATCTACAGCGTCCACGGGGCCCGCAGGTCGCGGTGCATCCGTTGGGCCGCCTGGTCGTCGCCCACGATGGTCGCCTGCTTGGGGTCCCAGGTGATCTTCCTCTTCAAACGCACGGCGATGTCGCACAGGTGGCTGAGGATATCGCTCCGCACCGCGTCGGCCAAGAAGCTGACGGGCGCGGCCCGCGACTTGACGCAGTTGACGAAATTCTGGCAGTGGAGGGCGGTCTGGTCGTGGGAAATGTCGGCCTTTCGGAGTCTGCCCTGCAACAGCGACTTCGGCTCGGCGGCGAAGCTGCTGCGGCGTACGTCCAGCCAGCCTTCCGAGCCGATGAACCTGGTCGAGTCACCGCCGGCCGACTTGAAGCTCACCTGCACGCCGTCGCCCATCCGCAGGTCCATGTCCCAGTCGTAGGCGGTGTCGTAGAGTCCGGTGGTCGGAATCACCGCCGTCCCCTCCACGGTGATCGGGCCCGCCTGGTCGGAGTTGCTGATCCAGACCATGATGTCCAGGGGATGCGCCCCCCAGCCGCCCAGGTAACCGATCGAGTAGTCGTAGATGAAGTAGGTTCCGGGCGGATGGCAACGATCGGCGGTGTAGGGCCGCATTGGCGACGGGCCGCACCACATCGCGTAGTCCAGCGTGGGCGGCACCGGAACCACGTGCGTCGATCCGCCCGCCCCGCCGTTGGGCGCCAGCACCTCAATCCGCCGGATCTTGCCGAGCTGTCCGCTGCGGATCAGTTGGCGGGCAATGCGAAAATGGGGCGAGGAGCGTTGCTGCGTACCGTACTGGAACACTCGCTTCGTCTCGCGGAACACTTTGAGGCAAGCAAGGTTCTGCTCGATGCTCAAGCCCAGCGGCTTCTCCACGTAGGCGTCTTTCTTGGCCCGGGCGGCGGCAATGGCGATCGGCACATGCCAGTGGTCGGGGGTGGCCACCACCACCGCATCGATATCGTCGCGGGCCAAGAGCTCGCGGAAATCGCGATAGGCCTTGCCCTTGATCATCTTTGCATAGGCCTGGCGGCGATCCGAGTAGAGATCGGCCACCGCCACACTCTGGGCATGCTTGCAGCCCTGGAACTCGCTGAACAACTGGCCCATGCCGCCGCGGTTGCCCACCCCGATATGGCCGAGCGTGACCCGCTCGCTGGCCGGCGGGGTGTCGGCATTGCCCAAGGCGGTCGAGGTGATGACGTACGGCGCGGCCACCGCCGCGGCCGCCGTCTTGAGAAGACGACGGCGGTTAAGTTGCTGGTCCATGATTTCTCCTCATGATGGCCGTTGCTGGAAGTAACGGTTCACGCGCGGCGCAAAGGGGACAGTCCCATTTTCGCGGCGGTCAAGCACATTGGTAGGGCAGCCTCACTGGGGCCGCGAAAATCGGGACAGTCCCCGCTACTTCACTTTCGGCAACACGCTCACACCGGTGGTGAATTTGAGCGGTTTGTGGTTAACGTTGTAGCGCAGTTCGATCAAGGCCGCGGTGGCTCCGGTTGCCGGCGGGCTGATCTCTGCCCGATAGACGCCGCCCCCTTGGTCCGACAGTTTGCTGCTCGTCCAATGCTTGCCGAAGATGGGCAGGCGGAAGTCGTGCGATTTCGGATTGGTGGCCTGCCACAGCAGGACCTCCGCCGGCGGGTCGACCACCTTGGCGACGATGGCGCGGCCGTCGCTGGCGATGCTGGAGGTGAACTTCGGCAGCGGAGCTCCGTCCTTGATGGCCCCGTAGAAATTGATGATCCCCTGGATGGCGTCAAGATTCAGTCCGTGACCGGCGTTGGGCACGTAGCGCACATACCACGGCCCTTGCAGTTTGCCGGTGTACAGTTGGCTCGAAGTGGGCGGATAAAACTCGTCGTCGGCCCCGTTGACGAGGTACTTGGGGACCTTCATGTTGGGCCGGTCGAAGTAGTTGACCGGATCGACGATGTCCAGAAGCGGCTTGCCTTCCGGCAGCAACCATCGGCGGAAGATGTCGTAGTGGACGTAATCCTTCACGGCCAACGAGTAGCCGTCCACCAGGCCGACCGACACGTCCTTATAGTATTTCCGGTGGTTGATGATTTGTTGGCGGAGATTGGCCAGATCGGCCACCGCCGGGATGGCCGCCTTCACCCGCGACTTTGGGTCCACCGCCGTGGCCAGCCAGGTGGTCCAACCGCGTTTCGAGCCGCCGGCCGCCACGAAGTCGTCGACGCGATATTTCCCGCCGGCGATGGTGGGCACGAAGGCCTGCACGGCGTCCATGGCGCGGATGGCGCTATTGACCATGGGCAGATAGGCGATCCAACTGCTGTCGCCGGTCTTCATGTATTTGTCGAAGGTGTAGCAGATGATCTCGTCTTCGCTGTGATTTTCCGGCTCGTCGGCGAAGGTGAGCGGCTCGTTGGGAACGGTGCTCAGGTAGACGGCGATCGAGTTGGTTTGGGCGGCAAGGGTCGTAGTAATCTGGTCGAGCTTTTCGGGTGGCGTCGGCACCTTGGCGTTGTGGCCGCCTTCGATCAATAAAAAGGCGGTATGGCTGGTGGCCGCGGTCGGAACGACCACCTGGAGGTAGTGTTGCCAGGTCTTCCGGTTGGTCGCCTTGGGCCAGGCTTGCGAAGTCAGGTCCAAGATGTAGGTGGTCGAGGAGTGTCCGGGGATGGTCTTGACCAGGCTCCATTTGTAGGCCGCATCCGGCTTGGCCACATATTTATCCAGCGCGGTTGGCGGGCCGGCCAGCACTTGCTGGGCCATGGCCAACAAAACGATCAATCCGTAACCAAAGGCTGTGCGTCGCATGTTGTTCTTTCTCTCCAGGAAACGTGGTCAATGGGAATAAACACTCACGGCTTCGCGGCCGACCGATAAGAGTCGATCAACTGCTTGAGGTTGACATGGGCGTAGGGCTCGTCGCAGGCGCAGGTGTTGTTGCCGGCATCGGCGAACCACATGTCCAGCGTCTGGGGGGCAAAGATGGCGTCGTGCAGGTTGGAATCCGAGGCCACCGGCCGCTTGAGGATCTGGATCAGCCGGGGCACGTCGATCTTGCCGTAGGCCTTTTGCAGCGCCTTACTGAGTTCCTGGGGATGCATGGAAATCAGCACCGTGTCGGCCGGCACGTGCGGCCAGCCGGCGTGCTGCTGGCCGGGCTTCAAGACGATCATCTTCTTGGCCGTCAGCCGCATTGCCCGCATAGCGCCGGTCTTGTCGCTGACCACGTAGCAAAAATCGCAGGTCCGCGGGGTGTTGGTAAGGATTTGCATGGCCTCGTCCACCGAGGAGGCCCGCTCCATGATGTCGCGCAACAGCAGGGTCATGGACATGCCGTCCCAGTCGCCCTCCCCGGCGTCGCCGTTGCCCTTCTCGCCGATGGCCAGTCCTTTCTCGTTCATGGCCGTTACCGTGCCGATCATGCCTGCGTAGCCCAGGCTCATCCAGGCGTTGCGGCCCTTGGGCATGAACACCTGCACGCAGGCGGATTTCTGAAAACCGGCGTCGGTGGTGAAATCGAGCACGCGGGCGTGCAGCACCTGCCCGCCGATGGTGGCCTTGCCCCGCAGGGCCACCCCGCTGCAATGGAATTGCTCGGTGAAGAAGTTGAGGCAGCGGCCATCGGCCTTGGTGAGCCCGGCGGCCTTGGACAGGGCGTCGCATTCAGCGAAGAACCGCTTGGGCGTGTACGGCCCCACCCGCCGTTGGATTTGCGCCGTCAGTTTCAGGAGGCCCGCCGCGTCCAGATGGGCATCCTTACGAATGGAAGTCTGCACCCGCTGGTACATCTGGTGCACTTGCTGGCGCAACAGGGTCCCGTGAGCGGCGCCCATCTGCTCGGGCGTGCCGGAGACCATGAGGATGGTCTTCGGGCCGCAGCGGCACAACAGGCCGTGTCCGGCCGGGTCGCGGGCCACGATTTTGAGATCGTTTGGACCCGCGGCCAAGGCGGTGGCGCAGAGGCCGATCACCGCGGCCGCCCAACAGAAAAGCCGCCAATACGCTGGGGGTTGACAAAGGGAATTCATGTGCTTCGCTCCGTGGTAGGGTTGCAGAGGATCAGGGTTGACATGAACCCATTATACCATTTCTCAAGTCATTCATCTCGCGAACTGAAATCCCCTTCGCGTTCGATCACTTGATCCTTGTAATTAATGCGGATCTTGTCCTTGATATTTTCGACCTCATTCTCGCCCTTGACCACGTAGGAGACGAGTTTGCCGCCGCGGACGCGGAGGACTCCGGAGGTCTTGGAGCCCAGCCGCAGCTCGACCCGCTGGCCGTAGAACTCGATCCACTTGTCGTGCTGGCCGTTGAGGTCGAAACTGAAGAAGAAGATGAAGTAATCGTCCTGGCCGCGATGGACGTAGGCCCGCATGTTGTCGCTGTAGCGGACCTCGGGCGCCATGCCGGCCTTGGTCATGGCGTCGGCAAACTTGCCGTCGGCGAAGAAGTTCTCCTTGCGGTAGACGAGGTTCTTGCTGCCCGCCTTGACGGCCTTCTCGACCGCCTCCTTGAGGACCGTGCAGGGCTGCCAGCGGAGGTCGACCACCGGCAGGTCGCCGGAGATGAACAGGCGGCCGCCACGCTGGATGAAGCCCGCCAGTTTTTTCTGGGCCGGCTCGTCCATGTAAAAGGCGGTGTGGATGGCCAGCGCGCCGCAGGACTCCATTTGCGCGTCGCTGGCCGGCTCCAACTCAAACATGGCAAAAGAGAAGCCGGCCTTTTGCAGCGACTGCGAGAACGGCTCGAAGCCGTCGTGGCCGCAACGTGGGATGGCGTCGCCGGAGAGCTTCCAATAACGCTCGTCGGGCACCCAGGAGGAAACGGCCGCGTAAGGGGCGTAGAGCAGGTAGCCGGCGTCGATGTCGATCGCCGCCCGCAGCAAGTCCGTACCGTTCTCCTCGAACCAGCGATTGAGCATTTTGGCCGTGTAGTACATCGGCCGGCAGGCGCCGTGCTCGTCGATCGGGCCGTGCGAAGGGAAGGTGGGATGCTGCTTCTTGGTGGTGCGGTCCAGCGTGTCGTCCCAGTAATCGGTGCTCACGCCGCAGAAAATGTTGTAGCCGGTGGCCCCGCCAGCCACCGAGACCAGCGTCTGGTAGAACGGGATCAGCGGGTAGCGCGACTTGGCGTCGTAGAGCGTGCCGAATCCCCAGTTCTCCTCCATGTTGACGCCGCGGGCGCGGCGGGCGGTGTTGATGTAGCGGTCGAAGACGCCGCGGTCGTAGGAGGCCACGCCCAGCCAACTGATCATCCCGTAGTGGTAGTCGGCGGCGTCGGTCTCAATGCGGTTGTGGGCAAACCACCACTCGGGATACAGGGGCACAAAATCCTCGGGGATGTGCTCTTGGGCCCCTTCCTGCAAGTCGGGCACGTTCTCCTGAATCGGCGGGGTGATGCCGGCATAGTTGGTAAGAAACGGCTTCTTGACGCCCAGATATTGCTCGTAGCGGACGTACAGATCGCGGCGGTAACGCCACTGGAGTTCCGCCCAATCCACAAACTTCAGCAGGTCTTCGCGACTGCGAACCGCGCCGGCCTGGGTGTCGGGCAGTTGCGCCCCCGGCACAAAGGCAAAGCCGTCATAGTTCGTGCCGTGCAGCTTGTTGTAGGTGGCGATGTCGCCGTAGCGCTCGGCCAGCAGGCCGTGGTAGAACCGCATGCCCGACGGCTCGTAGCCGATGTGCCAGGGCGGGCTGTTCGACATGCAATAGATCGTCTCGTCGTTCAACTGGAAGCCGATGAGCGGCCCGCCCTCGCGGGCGAAGGGGGCAACGACATCGTGCACTGCGTTGAGCCACTCTTTGGCCAGGGCGTCGAAGCGCTCGTCAAACGGCGCCGGCAGCGGGGTGGCGTCGTACTCCCAGATCACCGGCCGGCCGTGATTCCGCCGGGCAGCCGGCGTCTCCGGGCAATACTTCGGACAAACCAGGTCGGGCAGGCCGCCGACGTTCAGCTCCGAGTGGATAAACGGCCCCGGCTTGACGACGAACTGAAGCCCCATGGCCTCGATCGCCTTCATAAAGCCGATCACGTTGCGGCTGTCCTTGGTCCGGCCGGTGAAATCGTAGTTTCGTTTGCCGTCCTCGATCCGCAAATGGTGCCGCCAGCAGATGTAGAACAGGATGCAGTTGACCCCGGAGTCCTTGAGCTTGGTGAGCCGATCCACCCAGTTGGCGGGATTTTCGCGGAAGTACATATACTCGGCGGCAATCAGGAAGTGCGGCTGGCCGTCCTTGTAGAACCGGCCGTCACGGTACTCGAAGCGACTCATGGGGAATCTCCTGTGCTGAGCGAGGTGGGCTGATTTTGCGAAGCGCCACGTGGGCCTTGCAGGGCGAAACGACTTGCCGGGGGCGGTCAGCTACGCCCGCGACGGCGACCGACCCGTAAGATACCGCAGCCGCCAGCGGTGTTCAACGGCCCTCGCCCGATTTACAATGGCAGCTTGTCTTGCTTTGAGGAGATAGTGTGGAACGCTTCACCGGACTTCTGAACAAATATCTTGTGCCCCCGTTGACGGTGGTCAGCGAGAATACCTACATGTCGGCCATCCGGGCGGGCATGATGGCCACCGTGCCGCTGACGATCATCGGCGGCTTCTTCATGATTATCGCCTACATGCCGGTCCCGGGCTGGGACAAGATCGTCGCCCCGTATCTCTCGTTGCTGCTGATTCCGGAAAGGGCCACCTTTGGCCTGCTGGCCATCTTTGTCTGCTTCGCCATCGCCTACGACCTGGGGAAACAGTGGAAGCTGGAGGCGGTGGTCAGCGGTTCGATGGCCTTGCTGGTGTTCCTGATGGTCCAGATCGACATCAAGTCCGGATCGCTGACCATGGACGGCCTGGATTCGAAGGGCGTGTTTACGGCGATTCTGATCGCCATGATCTCGGCTCGCGCACAGAAGTTCTTCAACGACCGCAATTTCGTGATCAAGCTGCCGGAGAATGTGCCGCCGGTGGTCTACGAATCCTTTCTCTCGCTGGTGCCTTTGCTCTTTCTGGTGACGGTCTTCTGGTTGATCCGTTTCGTGGCGGGGGTGGATATCAACGGCGCCATCCAGACGGCGCTGACCCCGCTGGTCCGCGGCTTGGACACGCTGCCCGGCATTCTGCTGTACGCCTTCATGGTGACCATGCTCTGGTCGGTTGGCATCAACGGCGACAACGCGGTGGACGCCATCGTGGCCCCGATCTTTCTGCAGTTCCTAGGCGCGAACGTGGACGCGATTAAGGCGGGGCAACCGTTGCCCTACGTGACCGCGCTGGGGTTCTTCACCACGTTCGTGAACGTGGGCGGCACCGGGGCCACCATCGCCCTGGCCCTGGTCCTCTGGAACTCTAAGGAGCCCGGTTTCCGCAAGGTCAGCCGCATCGCCATGCCCACACAAATCTTCCAAATCAACGAGCCGATGTTCTTTGGGATTCCCATTGTGCTCAATCCGATCTTCATGATTCCCTACGTCTTGAACGCCTTGGTCCTCACCACCGGAACCTATCTGCTGATGCACTTCAACCTGCTGCAGCGGCCGTGGGTGGCGATCCCCTGGACCACGCCGCCGATCATCGGTCATTACCTGGTGTGCGGCGGGGACTGGCGCGGGGCGGTTTGGGGCGCCGTCTCGCTGGGGATTGCGATGGCCATCTATTATCCCTTTGCCAAGGTGGCCGAGCGGCAGCGTTTGCAGCAAGAGGCCGCCGGCCAGGCCCGCGAATAGCACGTGGGTGGCATGCACTCACGACGCTTCAGCCTGGTCGGGTGGCATGGGTAGTGGAAATTGACGGTTTGCCAAACGGCGGAGCGACGATGGAGTGGGACGCGATCGGAATCGCGCGTCGCTCCGCGACGTGCGGCAGTGTGTTCAATGCTCTCCGGCCGCGCGAAGCTCCACCGCCCGCATCACCCGCAACGGATAATTGGTCTGGATCACGTCGATCCCCCAATCCATCGCGCGGCGATAATGCTCGATCGTCTCGTGAAAGCCGAGGGCATCGGAGAAGACTTTGATGTGGCGGGCGTGGCAGTGGTCGATCAACGGCTTCGACAGGATCCGCCAGGCGACATCGAACCCGTAGGGATGTACGCTCTCGGCCAGCGAGTCGATCTGGTCTGCCCTATCCAACGGACAAAGGCCGCGGGCCTTCGGGGCCAACGTCTTTAGTCTCCGCAGGTAGCTCGGGGATTGGTAGACCACCGAGTGTGTAAGCACCTTCCGCTCGGTAAGAATGCGAGCCAGCGTCTCCGGCGGAATATCCTTGGCATCCACGTACAAATTGGCATGACCCACCAGCACGTCGAGCGTCTCGTCGAGCGTGGGGACGCGCGTGCCGCGGAAAGGCAGCCCGAACCACGCACCGGCGTCGAGGTGCCGGATGCGGTCAGCGGTGAGCGAAGTGATCGGCCCTCGGGCGTTGGTGGTGCGGTTCAGCCGGCTGTCGTGCAGGATGAAGAACTGGCCGTCCTTCGAGGGCCGCACGTCGAACTCGACGTAATCGACGCCCAACCGCACCGCCTTCTTAAAGGCCGGTAAGGTGTTTTCCGGCGCGTAGCGGTTGGCGCCGCGATGGCAGGAAATCTGCACCGGCCGGTGCAGGCCGAAGGGGACCTGCCAGCAGCGATGGGCCACGACCTCCTCGGGCAGGTCGGTCTGCAGGAGATCGGCGCCGGCGGCCAGCACGCGGTCCCAGACCTCAGGCCGGTCGTCGCGACCAAGGACTTTTGCCTGCACCTTGACGTGGGCGGCGTGGAACGCCCGGCACACCTGCGGGGTAACGGCTTCGGCGTCGACCTCCACCGCCTCGGGCCGCCACTTGGCAATCCAGTCTTCCAGGCCGAACTGCGGCCGCCATTTGGGCATGATGGCAACCTTTCCGCCCGATTTCTGCCGCACCTGGCTCAGGGTATCGAGGTCGGCGAAAACCAGCACCTGGTTGGCCATTCCGGCGGCGAGGATCTCGTCGACCAGTTGCGCCGGCCGGACGTCCTTGCAGTCGAGGTACAGGTTAATCTTGTCCTTGGCCAGTTCCAGGCACTCTTTCAGCGAGAGGACTTTCTGACCTGCGCACCGTGGGGCGAACCAGCCGCCGGCATCGAGCTGCTGGAGTTGCTCGAGGGTGAGATCCTTGACCGCCCCGTGGCCGTCGCTCTTGCCGTCGACCTTGGCGTCATGAAAGAGCACGTGCTGGCCGCCTTTGGTAAGACGGACGTCAACTTCGACCCACTCGAAGCCGTCGTCGATGGCGCGAGTCAGGGCCGGGCGGGTGTTTTCCGGGGCCTGACGGCTCATCCCACGATGGACCATCACCTGGAAGGACCGTGGCGGCCGCAACGGCTGGAAGAACTCCGCCGCTACCGACGAAGTGGCCAGTAGCGACCATCCGACGAATGTGAAACTAACATGGCGGTCAAGGTGCATGGCGTCTCCTGCAACTATGTTGTCGTCAAGCATCGCAAACAAATCCATCCCATCATAGAGCGGCCGGGGGCCCGTCGCAACCACCGCTTGTCGGCCGCGTCACAATAGCTTGAATAGGTTTTGGAGCGCGGGCGTCCCGCCCGCCACGAAAAAAACGGGCGAGACGCCCGCGCACCGCTGGAAAAATCCATCAACCGAGCCGGGGACTGGCTCCGTTTTCGCCGCCTTCGACGGGCCACGGCTAGAGACCGGCATCAGCGGAAACGGTGCCGGTCCCCTTCGCGCTAGGAAAAATGCGGGTGCAGAGACCGGAATGCTCTCCCGAGGCACCGCAAACTTGACACTCAAGGCGAAACAACCTAATCTTACGGGGGGGATGTCGGAGCCTCGTCGATGCCAAATGAACCATACCGGACCAAGGTCACTGGCTGGGGACGCTATCCGGTGGTCGAGGGCTGGGAGTACAAGTCGGAG
Organism: Planctomycetota bacterium; assembly: GCA_021784975.1. GTDB lineage: Bacteria > Planctomycetota > Planctomycetia > Pirellulales > Thermoguttaceae > JAJYGU01. Next base: position 6,088 of record JAJYGU010000095.1, on the reverse strand, counting down.
GACTTGGAAGCCGTCACCACGGCGGCCTCGCTCAGCCGCGGCCTGGGCCGCTCCTACGGCGACTCGTCGCTGCCGGCACGCACTGATCTTCCGGTGGTCACCACCACCCTGGCCAATCGACTGCTGAGCTTCGACGCGGCGACCGGCGTCCTGCGCTGCGAAGCCGGCGTCTCGCTGTTCGATCTGAACCGGGTGTTCTTGCGCCGCGGCTGGTTCGTGCCCGTCTCGCCCGGCACGCAGTTCGTCACCGTGGGCGGCATGGTGGCCTCCGACGTGCACGGCAAGAATCATCACGTCGACGGCTCGTTCGGCGAGCACGTGCGGAGCCTCAAGCTTCGCGTGGCCGACGGCCGGATGCTCGAATGTTCGGATTCCAGCCAGCGCGAGTTATTCCTGGCCACCCTCGGCGGCATGGGTCTGACCGGCCACATTCTCGAGGTCGAGTTCTTGATGAAGCGGGTCGCCTCGCCGTGGATTTGGGGCGAGAGCCAACGGATCAGCGATCTGGACGCGATGGTGGCCGGGCTGAACGAGGCGGCCCACCAGTGGCCGATGACCGTCGGCTGGGTGGATTGCTTGGCCCGTGGGGCCAATCTCGGCCGCGGCCTCCTCATGAAGGGCCGCTGGGCGGAGCCGGTAGAGGCCCCTGAGGCCCCGCCGCCCTTGAAGCGCCGTTTTCGCGTGCCCTTCGAGTTCCCGCAGATCGCCCTGTGCCGCCCGAGCATGAAGGCCTTCAATCTGGCATACTATTGGAAGCACTTTCAACCGGTGCGCCGCGGGATCGTGCACCCCGATGCCTTCTTCTATCCGCTCGACATGCTCGACGACTGGAACCTGATCTACGGCAAGCGCGGCTTTACCCAGTACCAATGCGTGTTGCCGAAGGCCGACGACAACCGCCCGGCCCGGCGGTTTCTGGAACGGTTCGTGTCGTCCGGCGGGATGGGCTTCCTGTGCGTCATCAAGGATTGTGGGGCGGAGGGACGAGGGATGCTCTCCTTCCCGCGGCCCGGCATCTCCATCGCCCTGGATTTTCCGATCCATGCCCGTCACACCCCGAAACTGGTCGATCAGTTGAACGAACTGGTGATTGCCGAGGGCGGACGGATTTACCTCACCAAGGACACCTTTACGCGGGCCGAGCATTTCCGGGCCATGGAGCCGCGTTTGGAAGCCTTCAACGCCGTCCGCCGCCGCTGGGACCCCGAGGCCCGCATCCGCAGCGCCCAATCGGTTCGCCTCATGGGAGACCCCACATGAACACGGTGTTGTTCGGAGCCACCCAAGGCATGGGGCGATCGGTGGCCCGCGTGCTGGCGGCGCGGGGCGACCGGCTGTTCCTGGTGGAACACCGGGCTGAGGCCTTGGCCCTGTCGGCCCGCGATCTGGAGATCCGCGGCGCTGCGGCCCCGGTCAAGACCGCCTACTGCAACCTCCTCGAGCCGGAAACCTTCGGTTCGGCCCTCGATCAAGCTCAGCAGGAGTTGGGCAAGATCGAGGCCGTGGTGGTCACCGCCGGGCTGTTCGCCTCGCAGGAATCCTTGGAAGGCGATTCGGCGCTGGCGGCACGGTTGCTGACGGCTGACTTCCTCAACACGGTCTTGTTTTGCGAGGAGGCCAGAAAACGGCTGCTGGCCAACGGCGGCGGAACACTGTGCGTCTTTAGCTCGGTGGCCGGCGAGCGCGGGCGAAAGCCGGTGATCCTCTACGGGGCCGCCAAGGCCGGCCTGTCGCGGTATCTCGAAGGGCTCGACCACAAATTCCGCCGCAAGGGGCTCAAGACCATCTGCGTGAAGCCGGGCTTCGTCAAGACGGGCATGACCGCCGGCCTGAAGCCGCCCCCCTTCGCCGGCACACCCGACCAGGTGGCCCAGCGGGTGGTCAAGGCCGTCGAGCGCGGCTGGCCGGAGGTCTACGTGCCGGGGGCCTGGCAGTGGGTAATGCGGGTGATTCGCAACCTGCCGCGGTTCGTGATGCGGAGAATCGAGTTTTGAGGGCGATCGCGACCACGAACCTGGTTACCCTGGTCAACGGCTTGGTCCGGCTGGCCCGGCCGAAGCACTGGATCAAGAATGTCTTCGTGCTGCTGCCGGTACCGTTTGCGGTGAAAGCCGCCAGCCAGTCGAACGCCGCCACGCATTTCGACGCTTTGGCGTTCCTGCTCGGCCTCGGCGGCTTCTGTCTGCTCAATTCGGCGGTGTACTCCTTCAACGATCTGGTCGATGCCCGGGCCGACCAGCACCATCCGGAGAAATGCCATCGCCCGATCGCCGCCGGCCTGGTGCCGGTCTGGGCGGCGATTGCCGAGGCCGTCGGGCTCGGTGCGGCGGGGATGATCTTGTGCGCGGCCGCGAACAAGGTCGGAGTCCTGGCCATCGTGCTCACCTATCTGGCCGTCAACGTCGCCTACAACCTGGGCGCGAAACATGTGGCCCTGGTTGACGTGTTTCTGCTCGCCTCGGGTTTTGTGCTCCGCGTGCTGCTGGGATGCGCGCTGGTGTCGGCTTCCCCGTCCTCGTGGCTACTGCTGTGTACCTCATCGTTGGCACTCTTCCTTGGCTTTGCCAAGCGGCGGGCCGACCTGCACGAAGGGCTGGACCACAAACACCGCCGCAGCCTGCGGGGCTACAGCCTGCCCTTTTTGAGCCAGGCGATGGTCATTTGCGCGGGCGTGGCCATCTTGTCGTATGCCTTGTATTGCATCACGGCGGTGGGATTGGGAATCCTGGCGCCGCACCGGGAGATGGCCTCGATGCCCTTCGTGGTCTTCGGTATATTGAACTATCTCCGCATGGTTGACGTCGAGAATGTCGGCGGCTCGCCGGTGGAGGTAGCCCTCCACTCCCTGCCTACGCAGCTCTGCGGCCTGGGGTGGGTTCTGGCGGTCACTTGGAGCCTGGGATGGTGGTGAGGGCAAGGACGCAAGCCGACGGCGTGGCCCAGATTCGATTCAGCCCGTGAAAAAACTGCTCGTCACTCTCCTGAAGATCGCCCTTTCGCTGGCGATCATCGCCTATCTGGCGTGGAAATCCACCCGTGGCGAGGCCAACGCCAATGCCTTTGCCGTCCTGCGCGACCAGCCGAAGCATTGGGGCCTGCTGGCTGCCGGCGGAGCGTGTTGCACGGTCGCGGTATTGCTGACTTTCGTACGTTGGTGGTACTTGGTCATTGCGCTGGGTGTTCCTCTTCAGCTCCGCGACGCCTTCCGCATCAGCTTCTGGGGCTATCTGCTGAATTTCCTCCCTTTGGGGATTGTCGGTGGCGATGTGTTCAAGGCCTGGATGCTTGCCCACGAACATTCGCAATATCGCGCCAAGGCCCTGGCCTCGGTGCTGTTCGATCGGGTGGTCGGGCTCTATTTGTTGTTCGTAGTGGCGTCGGCCTCCATGCTGCTGACCGGGTTCTGGCGGATCAAACAGCCCACCCTCCATTGGATCTGCAACGCCACCTTCCTGGCCACTCTCGCCGGCACGGTGATCCTGGCGGCGATCTTCGGCCCGGACCTCAGCCGCGGGGGCGTCAACCGGGCCATCGGCCGGATTCCCCGTATCGGACCGCCGCTGGAACGGGTGCTGGATGCCCTGCGGATGTACTCCGCCAAGCCCGCCGTGTTGCTGCTCTCATCACTGATGAGCATCACCGTCCACAGCCTCTTTGCCGGCGCCTGCTACCTGATTGCCCGCGGATTGCCGGGCAACACGCTTTCGCTGGGGATGTACTTTGTGGTCATGCCGCTGAGCTCGGCCGCTGGCGTGCTCCCCTTGCCCATGGGGCCCCTCGAATGGACCTTGTACACTCTGTATAAGCTCGTGCCGGCGACGGTAACGATTGCCGAAGGGCAAGGCTTTGTGGTCGCGTTGGCCTACCGGGCAGTTACGGTGCTGATCGTCGTCTTCGGCATCCCCTATTACTTCGGCAACCGCCGCGAGATGGCGGAGGTGATCCACGAAGTGGAAGCCGAAACGCCCGAACTGGCAGCCGCCGGCAACGAATTGCCGGGGTAGCCTTTATGGTGCTCGTGGGCGAAAATCATTGTAACCTGAAGCATAAGCGCGGGATGTAACTTGCTGCCTCGCTTATACTTCGGGTTACGATCATCGTCGCGGCGAATCAACGGCGCAGCCAATTCTGTAGTCCCAGCGCAAAGATGATCTTCAGGGCCGCCGCGGCTTCGCTGGAGTCGATCTTCGATAGCCCCCGCTGGCGTTCCAAAAACACGATCGGCGTTTCGCCGAACCGTGCGCCGAGCCGCTTCAATTGCCACAGGATTTCCTCTTGGAACGAGTAGCCGCGGCTGCGGATGCCGTCGAAATCGAGCTTGGCCAACACCGCGGTGCGATAGCCGCGAAATGCCCCGCTGCAATCCTTGGGCGAAAGGCCCAACAGCCAGCGGGCGTAGAGATTCACCCCGCGGCTCATCAACTGCCGTTTCAGCGGCCAGCCTTCCACCCCGCCGCCCGGAATGTAGCGCGACCCGATCATCACGTCGACCGGCGGGCCGTCGGGCGGGTCCATTCCGGCCAACAGCGCCGGCAGATACTTGGGTTGGTGGCTGAAGTCGGCATCCATGTTGAGCATGTAGCGATAACCTTGCTGGATGGCATACTTCATGCCGGCGATGATGGCGGTGCCCAGTCCCAGCTTGCCCGGCCGATGGAGACAGGAAATCCGCGGCTCACGAGCGCTCTGCTGATCGCACCACTCGCCGGTGCCGTCGGGCGAATTGTCGTCGATCACCAGCAGATCGGCCTGCGGCAGGTGGCGCAACACCTCCTCCACCAGCCGCGGCAGATTCTCCATCTCGTTGTAGGTGGCCACCGTAACCAGCGTGCGGTTCGTATTGGGGTTCGAGTGCGACATGGCGAGTGCGGTGGAAGGCGAATACCTGTTGCAAAATACCAAACGAAGGCCGATTGTCAACGGCCGGCTCCCCAAAAGGGTCCAGATCCGAAGGCCATCGCAATGCGTTCTGCGCTGATGGTTTCTGCCTTTCATTAGCTACCTGCGGGCAGGTGACTCGGCCACGATTCCGATGGCAGCCGGGAAGCACTCTCTTGTTCTCCGGATAGATTGGTGTGGTAGCGAGCAGATCGATTTCGACGCACGTCACGGCGAGCAGATCGATTTCGAGTGCGGGAGCAGCTTGATTGGGTGGCGACTGCCACGGGCGCTCTTCTACCTGGTTTTCCGCACCAGACACTACCTTTGGCTGCGTAAAGTCGCGTGACCCGTGGGTCAGTGGGTCAGAAGGCGCTCGCTGATATTCGAGTCGAAGAAGAATGGAAGTTTGGTGAGGTGGGCCGCAATAACTAGAAGCCGCGCCGCCGTTTCGACCGTCGCAGTTAGACCGTGGGATGAGCACCCGCTGAGCGCCGGAAGACTCCATGATAGAATGATTCTATGCAATCCTTCGAAATTATCGGCGAGATTGCCGAGATCGAAACGAATTGCCTTTATCCGGCGGAATACTTCGTCTTGGTGGTGTTGCCTCCAAAAACGACGCGCGCATTGAACGCCTCGTTTTCCGCTGCCACGACGTAGGGGGCTCGGGGGGCACAGACACCATGGCAGCCACCACCTATCTTGCTCAATCCAGAAATCCGTAGCCGGCGCGATCTGGCGCATGACCTTATCCTTCCTACGTTGCTGTTCGCGGCGTTGGGAGCTATGGCATGGGCCGTGCGGGGATCTGCGGGCGCCGGCGGGATGAATGCCCACGTGGCTCCGGGCCTTCTCTGGGGCACCGCGTGGTGGTTCTTAGCCCGCGATCGCGGCGGGCCGCAATCGCGTCGGTACACCTCGGGGTGGATTCTTTTGGCCCTGACGGCTGGCTTTGCCATTGCCGGCGAGCGGGGTTGGATGCAGTGGCACCATTTTTACGATGGGCATCTTTCCACGAACTACGCGAAGCAGGCGTATGTGCCTATCTCAAGGGCCTACGGCTTTCTCTGGTACTTCATCGCCGGAGCGGCCTGGGCCGGGCTGCCGGCTTGTTTCTTGGCGTGGTGTGCGTCGCAACGTCGCATGGATGTCTGGCAGTGGACCCTCCGAATCGCCTGCGGATTCGCAGGAGCTTACTTCGCTTGGC
>JAJYGU010000459.1 GCA_021784975.1 Planctomycetota bacterium | reverse complement strand
CGTGGGCAGCCCGGTCGGTCTTTCCCGCGCCGAGCGCGAGGAGAACCTCCGATTCTGTTGATTGTGAAACGGCGACCGCTTGTGCTTGCAAGGAAAGGCGGTCGCACCCTGATTTCAGAGGCGGCGGCCATCTGGACGATGACAGCCCCAGGTGAAGCCTATGCCGCTGGAACTCGTGCCCCCCTTGATTGGCCTGACCTTTCTGGCCATCTTCGCCGTGGCTGGCAGCCTCCTCGTCCAGACCCGCCGCGACGCAAATCCCGCCTCGGGCGACGATCCGCAAGCCGAATAAGCGAACTATAGGACGGCTCCCCAGAGCCGTCTCCTGACGGGCGTGCGGACCCGTCCCACGGAAGGATTGAACAACTTGTTCCTGATCGCTCCCTAACCTCGCAGCATCAAGCCGCCTCGGAGGCAGCCTGGACGTCCGACAGAGTTTGCTTGTACTGCAAAGCCTCCAGCAGTTCGGCCAGGCTGAGCGTGCGGTTCTCGACCTCCAAAGGGATTTCCATACCGGGGTCGCAGACCAGATCGACGGTGCCGTCGTCGCCGATCAGATTATCGAACTCGCGGAGCAGGCCATCCTGTACAGCCTGGCGCACCAGGTGTCCGCGGGTGGCCGAGACTTCTTGGGCACGGTCGCCAAGACTGTCGGCGGCCCGCCTGGCCAAGGCCGGCAGGTACTCACTGGGGATCTCGATGACCTTGGGGACATACACTTTGATCTGCATGGCGGGTGGCTCCTGGAAAGGGCGTCCCTCTGAGTCGCGCACCCCCCCGCGATGGGTATACTACTCGCGCAGACCCCGCAGGCGGGCGTGTATGTCTGGTATCGGCAGCGGCGGGGCGCCGATTCCATCGATTCCTCTGGATTGGCTTCACTCCAGCCGGAATTGAAGGCCATCGATCGGCAGATCCTGCTCGTCGGTAATCCGAAGCGCAAAGATCCATGCCCCCCGCAAGTTGAGCGACAAGACCGAGAGCCGGGAGGCGCCTTTCTCAAGTTTGACAGGCACGCGGACCTCGAACTGGTGCTTGTCGTGGTAGAGGATTCCTTTGCCTCGCGGCGGATAGTTGCTCTTGTCGAAGACGACCCGGTCGCCAAGACGGACCACAATCCCGTCATCCCAGCCCACCTGGAGAAAGGCCGCGCGTGTTTGCGGAATATGCACAAAGCTCACAAAATGAGCGGCCGAATTATCGGTGTTTCGCCACTCGAACAGAAATGACGCCGACATCAACCCCCGCGGGTCCATGTTCGGATAGGCGAACCAACGTACTACCCCCGAGTGAACATAGTACGGAATATAAGGATTGACCGGCTGCCCCAGCGATTCTAGGGCGGCGAACTGCGGTTCGGTATGCGGGTTGCCTACCGGACCGAGGACCCACCATTGCCCCGGGGTGCCGAACGCGTCACAGAGTTGTTCGCCAGTAAGCTTGCCGGCATCGTACGCCCGCACCTTGTCGACCAGACGCATCAGCGGCGCATCGCCGGGCAAGGTCGGCTTGGCCTTGAGCAATTCGTGCCAAAGCCGCAGGTCGATGTCGGGACGTTTCAGGTCCTGCTTGGCAAGCCCGTATTTCTGTTTCAGTTTGGGCGTGTACCGGTACCAAGAGGGCTGGCCGGTAAAGCACCAGACATACCGTTTGGCGGCCGTCCGCAGGATCGCCATCTGCTGCCGCAGCTCGGCCATCTCTTTTTGCCACGGCTGGATGGGATAGTCGGGTCCGCCGGTTTCGATCATGTGCAGCGGCCAGACGCCGGGGGCAATCGTGCAGCGGCGTCTCCAGTAGTCGGCGACTTGCACATCGCCCAAGAGCGGAATTGCCAAGTCCTCGCACCGCGTGCTCGCCAACGCCGTTACCGGATCATGCAGACAGTAGGTGTACTCCGAACCAAGGTGGAAGCCGCCGGGAGCATTGCGGGATGCTGCCTCTTTCAACATTCCCAGCAGATAGGCCCGTGCCAGCGGACGGCACTTCAGCGTGCCGGGCAAGGTGAGAATCACGGCCTCCGGAAAAGCGTCCAAGATGGCCGCCATGCACCGCCGACCCTCGCTTCGAGCCGCGGCAATCAGGCCGCGAAAACCGGTTTGGCGGGCCAGGTTAGCCAATGCTCCGAACCGTTGGGCCATGCTCGCGGAATATCTCTCGGTGAGCAAGGCCGATGGCGACGGCCAGGAGCCCTCCTCACCGAAAGAGACCGTCAGGAAGTTCTCGCCAGCGCCGGCGGCACGTAGCGAAGCCAGGTTCTTCCGTGTCTTCTCGTACCAATCCTTCGCCGAGGCCGAAGGGCTCTTGCCCGCCAATCGTTCGGCCGCTTCCTCCCAACTGCCGACGGTAAAGAAGAAGCCGTCGTAGAGCCTGGCCACGTCGGCGGCGTGGTCGTCGAGATAGGCATTCGGCTGAATCGAATAACACAACGTCTTGGGGCCGGCGTCAGCCGGGTAGGCGACCAACGGCGCGAGCGCAAGCACGGCAAGCAACAGGAGAAACCTCAGTCCATTCGCTGGGCGCATGGTATCGTGCTCCAAGAGTTCAACGCCGGTCACACCACCTTCCGGACCACGCCGACCACGACCCCCAAAACCCGGGCGTCCTTGACGTAGATCGGTTTCATCGACGAATTGGCCGGTTCCAGCCGGATGCGGTTCTTCTCGGGGAACCAGCGTTTCAGGGTGGCCTCGCCCTCGTCGGTGATGGCCACCACGATCTGACCCTTCCGGGCAGTACGTTGCTTCTGCACCACCACGTAGTCACCGTCGGCGATCTGGTCGTCGATCATCGAATCGCCGCTGACGTGCAGGACGAAAAGATTCTTGTCCGGATTGAACATCTCCTGGAAGTCGACCCGCTCGTCTTGTTGGATGGCCTCGTGCAGCACGCCGGCGGCGATGCGGCCCGCCAAGGGGAGGCTCCGCCCATGGATCGGTTCGGCCGCCAGGCGAATCGCCCGCGACATGTTCGGTTCGCGGGCAATAAACCCCTTCTTTTCCAGGGCCTTCAGATGGCATACCACCCCGTTGGGTGAGCGGATGCTGAAGTGTCGGGCAATTTCACGGACGGTCGGCCCATAGCCGCGGCTGCGGATCTTTTCGCGGATCAGCTCGTAGACCTTCTGCTGCCGCGCGGTCAGACTATCGAACAAGGCCATCGGTCTTCCTCCAGGCGGAATGGTTGAATGGTGCCCCATCACGTGTACGTGCTATCCTAGGATATACGGGTGTACATAGTCAAGGGGTGGGATTTGGGACTTAGGTCTCAGGTCTTGGGACTTGGGCGCGAAGAGCTAAGACCCGAGACCCATCCTGCCAATTTGGCAGTCCATCGCCGGTTGTCCCACGGTGTTTTGCCATCCTTGGCGAAAGGTCGGGTAAAGGCAGACGGGCCGCAACAGGCGCAACCCATTGGCGTCCATTTTCTTAGAGGTCTTCGATACGCTTTGGCGCGCCGATTGCATCGCTGACGGGCCTAAGTGTCGGCGTACGTACATTGGCAGAGAAAAGTGTAGCGTCCGCGCGCCGCCGGGCGCCGTTCCAGGGCGGGAAGGTCCCATCCGCGCAGTTTGGGATTGATTCCGTCCTCAACCCGTTGGGAGACGAGCGAGCATGGCTAAGAAGAAAGAAGCCTCCGACCCGAGCAACCTCAAGCTGCAACCGCTGGGCGACCGCCTGGTGGTGCGC
>JAJYGU010000497.1 GCA_021784975.1 Planctomycetota bacterium | reverse complement strand
AAAGCCAGACCCGAAAAGCTCCCGGTGATTGCAACTTCCCGACCTTGCGAAACACATCGAGCCACACCTGCTGCAGAATATCGCGCGACTGGTGCCAATCCTGCACCAATCGGTGGACGTAGTACGTCAAACGCTCCTGGTATAGCGTCACCAATTCATGAAATGCCGCGCGGTCTCCGAGTTGGGCCCGCAGCACTAAGACGCGCTCGCGCAACCGTTGAGGATCGTCGTGCAAATCGCTCAAGTCGGTGACCGCCCTTTCCACGGCGGCAGGATAGCCCGCCGCATCCAAAAGAGAGGTCGCACGGGCAGTGCTGGAGGTTCAACGCTCAAGAAGGAAATCCGTGGAAGCTTCGATTCTCGGTAATCCTCGACGGACGGCGGACTGAAATACGGTGCTACGTTTCGTCCTCCTCTTCGCGCAGCCAATCCGGCACCGGCTGCACTTTGCCCGAGCGGTCCACCACCGCCAGCGTGACGTGTCCGACGGCCAGACACTCGCCGTCACGGAGCACCTCGCACTGCTGCTCGATCTTGGCCCGGGTGACGCGCAACACCGTGGTGCGGAGCGTCAACAGATCGTCGTAGTGTGCCGGGCGGCGGAAGCGACATTCAGCCTTGACCACCACCACCAGCAGACCGCCCTCCTCCATTTTCCGGTAGTTGCCGCCCGAGGCGCGGAGCAGCTCTGTTCGCCCGAGCTCGAAGTAGACAAAGTAGTTGGCGTGGTGGAGGACGCCCATCGCGTCGGTCTCTTTGTAACGGACGCGGACGGTCATTTCGTGCTGGCGGAGCATGACGCTTGGTTGGTTGAAATTTGAAGCCACGGATGAACACGGATTAACACGGAAGAGGAGCGATCATTACGTCCCGTAGACTGCTTCTGCGTCGATCTTAATCTGTGTTAATCTGTGGCCCCCACAATCGTGTGAATCTGTGGTTCCCATGTCGTGTCGTGGGGTTGGGGAGATACTTGGCACACAAATTTTACCGCCTCCGCGAACCTTTTGGCAGCCCGGGTGTCGATACCTCAAGATATTCCGCAAGATGCGGGGGTCTGAAACCCTAAGCCGACGAGCTTGACATAAGGCCAAGCCCCTCGTAGTCTGAGCAATTAAGGAAAAGTGGCCGGCTTTTCCTGAAATCCAATGCCGGCCGGAACGTCTGTCTTGTCCTCCCGCACCGCGCAGCGAGCGCAAGGAAAGGGACTGTCATGCAACGCCACATCATTCACACCAACACGAAATCGAACGTTCTGGACGTCTGCGGTCGCATGAGCGTGGTGGTGGTTTTGGCGATGCCCGGCATGGCGGCCCGCTTGCGTGCGCGGTTTCTTTGCTGGCGTCGGACGCCATCGGGGTGGGGAGCAAACCCCCTGGGTTCTTAAGGCCTGATCGCCTGGAACACTGGTTTGCTCTTTGCACCGAGGCTGCCCGCCGCCGGAGCCGACGGCTGAATGCCTTTATCTTGCTTGCGCTTGAAAGTGAAACAAACGTCCTCCGGTAGCAACGATTTGTTTCAACTCAGGCCGTAGCAGGTATATGTGTGCCTTCTCTGCTGTCGCGGGTCCCTCAGGCGCGGGCATTTTGGCTCGCTTGGCCCATCTTCTTTCGGGAATCGAGATCATGACTGACAGTGCCTGCCCAACTGGATATGACACCAATCTTTACGACACGGTTCGCAGCGCCCGGGACGGCGATCGGGAGGCGTTCGGCCGGCTGGTCGAGCGTTACCAGGCGGCGGTGTGCGGCGTCGCCTATCGGCGGCTGCGGAACCATGCCGAGTCGCAGGAGGTCTGCCAAGACGTGTTCGTGCAAGCAATGCGGAAGATCGGCCAATTGCACGACCCCTCTTGCTTTGGCGGGTGGCTGCGGTCGATTGCCGATCGGATCGCCATCAACCGGCTGGCGCGGCGCCGACCGGTGGAACCCGCCGGCTCTCCGAGCTTCGATGCCGCCTGCGTGGAGCGGGAAACGCCGCTCAAGGTAGCACTCCGACGGGAACGCAGCGATCAGGTGCGGCAAGGGCTCAGCCGACTGCGAAAGCTCGACCGGCAGACGCTGACCGCCTTCTACTTTGACGGCCGCTCGCTGGCCGAGATGAGCGCCGCGTTCGAGTCGCCGGTGGGCACCATCAAGCGGCGGCTGCACGTGGCCCGCAAACGGCTGGCCAGGGAATTGGAGGGGATGACTGTCGGCTAGTCGCGCAAGAAAAAAGACCGTCGCCGACTCGGGGGGGCAAGCCGGCGACGGCACAGGGAGGGAGATTTGCGGCGCGCTATCGGCGCGCGATCCTCGGTCACTCGGGCGGCGGGGGCGTCCCCAGTTTTTCCTCCTCCTCCTCTTCAATGATAATCCGCGGCGTGACCATCATCATCAGACTGGAGGTCTCGCGGCCGATGGCCACGTTGCGGAACAGACGATTCAAGTAGGGAATCTTATCCAGTCCGGGGACGCCGAACTCGTTGCGTCCTTCGCTCAGTCGCTTGATGCCGCCCAAGAGGATGGTGCCCCCGTCGGGCACGCTGACGGTCGTCATCACCGTCACCGTCGCGAAAGTCGGCAACTGGATGGTGGTCCCGGAACTGCTCGAACTCGTGGCATTGGAGGTCTGATTCCAGAGTTTGCTGGGATCGGTGGCCTGAGGCTGCAAGCCACTTTGGGAGGAGTTGGTGGTGGTGGTTTGCGAGCCCTCGAAGGTAAAGGTGTTGACGGCGCCGATGTTGCTGAAAACGGGAACGACCGTCAGGCGGACGAAGCGCCGGTCGGCCGAGACCACCGCCTGCACGCCCAGGTAAGTGCCTTCGGACAGGACCACCACCACCGGTTGCTGGGCGGCGGCGAAATCGCCCACCACCGGAATCACCCCCATTACGAAGGGGACCATCTCCATGTCCATCACCGACGCCATTTGGCCGTTGAACAGGGTGACCTTGGGGGCCTGCAGCACGTTGCTGCGGCGGTCGCCCTGGGCAGCGTTGATGAAGAAATAGGCCTCGATGTTGCTCAAAATCGCAAAGCCCAGCGAGGCGCCGGCGCTGGCGTCGAACCCGCCGAACTGCGGCACCGCCAGGCCGAAGCTGTTCTGAGTGAAGGGGATATCCAGGTCGGAGGTGAAGCTGGTGGGGGAGCTCATGCCGACGGTGATCGCCCGGCTGCGATCACTGGTGGTGGTGGTGGCCCCGGTGGCGTTGCCGCTGGTCGACTGCGAGAGGATCTGCACGCCCGAACCTTGCGTGTTCGTGCCGATGTCGAAGTCGAAGCTCACCCCGACCCGCTCAAAGAAGTTGTCATTGAGGGTGATGAACCGAACTTCCACGGTCACCTGCAAGTCCTGCAATCGCCGCAACTGTTCCAACAGCTCGGCGATCATTTCATGCACTTCCTGGGTCTGGGTGATTACCAGACTCAAGTTCAAATCAAAGAATTGCGGGTCCGGGGCGGCCCCGCCGGCGGAGGCCCAACTGTCGGGCTTAATGGTGGAGGTAATCAGGTCAATGAGCTGATCGGGGTTGGCTCCGCTGCTGCCGCCCAGCCCCCCGGGGCCGGCTCCCGTGGGTGAGGTCTTTCCGCCGGGCATGCCGCCCGGCCGCGGCGTGTTGGTCATTTGCTGCGCCAAGAAGCTGGCGTTGGTCAGGCCGCCGCCTGCGCCGGCCCCGCCGCGATTGGCCACCGACATGGGCATGGCCGACGCCGAGCCCCACGTCAAACCGCCGCCGCCGAGGTTCATGTTCGCCAAGGCCCCGTTGAGGGCCGCTTGGGAGCCGAACGCTTGAGGCACGAAATTCGGGATCGGCACCACCAGGTCGGCCACGTTGTAGGTAACCTGGTACATCTGGCCGTCGCGCATCTGCTCGCTGGTGATCTTCAGCACCTCGTCCTTGACCACGTAGCTGAGGTGCAGCGGTTCCAGGATCAGGTTCAAGGCGCTCTTGAGCATGATTTCCTGGCGTATATCGATGGTCACCGGGGTGTCGCCGGTCTGGCCTTCTTCGGCCAATCCCTGCGGGTCGAGGTACAAACTGATGCCCGCCAGCTTGCCCAGATACTCCGTCACCTTGCTCAGCGGGGCATTGGTGAACTGCAACGAGACCGGGGTGCGGAGCTTCTTCTCAATCTCGATTTCCTGCTCGGTGCGGCGCGGCCTGGCGTCGCCGCCATACTTCCTCCGGCTGGCGGTCAGCTTGCTCCAACTTCTGGCGTCGGTGAACACCATCGGATTCTTGTCGCTGGCGAAGGGGATCGACGCCTTGTCGACCTCGGCCAGGGTATCGACAAACCCTTGCTCTTTCTGGTCCTCGATGGACTTGGCGTTCATATACCGCTGGACGAACTTGGTCTGCCAAAGAAGCTGCGTGACCACCGGATTCTTGGGGTCCAAGTCGGCAGCTTGCTTGGCGACTACCTGGGCCTCTTCGAAGCGTTGTTCGTCCATCAAGCGGTTGCACTCGTTGACCAGCAAGGCCACCTTTTCGCGGACCACGACCTTGGTTTTTCGCTCCCGCTCGATTTCCTGGCGGGTGTTGTTGTTCTTTTCGGCCAGCTCGATTTGCGGGCGATTTTGGGCGATGAACTGCTGGGTTTCGGCGATCTCCTGGTCTACCCGCCTTAGCAATCGGGCCTTCGTTACCGCGTCTACCGCCGAGCCCACCACCTTCTTCTTAGCCTCTTCAAGCAAGGCCAAGGCGCCCGTGGGATTGGTTGGACGCATAGCACGGGCGAGGGACTCTTGGTTGGCCAATTCGGCCGCCACCTGGCGGGCCAACAATCGTTGTTTGGCGGCCGCTTCGTCGATCAGGTTCGGGGCGGCCGCCCCCGGCGACCGGGTGCGCGAGGAGACCGACAGCGCCTGCAGCTTGTCCTGCAATTGCTGGGCGGTGGCCGGATCCAATTCGTTGCTCCGGGCGGCGGCCTGCAGGAAGAGGTGATAGGCCCGATCGGTGTCGTGGGCCTTCAACGCCACCTCACCTTGCTCAAACAGCAACAGGGCTGAGACCCGCGCCTTCGCCGAGGTCGTAGTCGAACTCGGCGTGGATGCCTTTCGGCTTGCCGGGGTAGATGCCGGCGTCTGGGAAGCCATCGTCTCCGGAGGAACCTGGGGGACTCGCAAGTCGGGCTGCTCAGCTTTTCCCGGCAAAGCCGGACCGAGCGGCGGGGCGGGCTGCTGGTCAGCAGCCTGTACATTTCGAGTCTGGTCGGCGGCGGGGTTATAGACGGCCGAGGCGGCGCTCTGATCGGCCACCGCGCCTCCGGCCGTCCTGACCGGGTATGGGCCGTTGGCCGTGGTAGCCGCGCTACCGGGTAATCGCCCTTGCCGCAGTTCGCGAATCCGTTCCAACAAGTCCTGCGGCCGGGCTTCGAAGGGCCCGTACATGATCGGAATGGCGGCGGCCCGGCTGGCCAGCCGTTCCGCCTCGTCGCGCTCGTTCCAACGCAGCAAGGCGTCCGCCTGCTCGGTCAGGTTCCGGGCATAGGCGCGACGATAGGCCTCGGTGCTCTTGTCCAGCGTTTGCAACTCGGAATACTTGTGGATGGCGGCTTCGACTTTGTCGGGCGTGTCATCAAGAGGCTGATAATTGGTGGCTGCGGCGCGGGCCTGTTGCACCAGCAAGGCAGCCCGGCGGACATCGCCCACCGCCAGGGCCAAACGGGCCCGGCACAGCGGACTCTTGCGGTTCGGCGCAGCGGCCGGCCCGCCCATCTGTCCAGCGACTGGTCTGCCCGCCGCGGCAACGGTCCGCGGGCTCGGGCCCATCGCGCTGCCGGGCGCGCTCGCCGGGTTGGGAGCATTGGCGGCGACCACGCCATAAGGAATGGCCGGCATCGAGCCCGGAGTGCGAATGTCATTTTCGCCCGGCAGGGCGCCGCTCAGGCCGCCGAAAGGGCCGGCAGGTGAAGCCGGGGCCGATAGGGAACCGCCTGGGCCGGCGGAATCGACCTTCGGCAATAAAGTCACTTGGGCGGGATTGCTGGGCTGGGCTGGCGGCCGGGCCGACCGGCCCGCAAACGGGTCCGCGCTAGGGGCTTGGTCGGCTTTGCTCAGCCCGAACGGCAAGGAAAGATGACTGGGCTTCAGCGGCACAGCGGCGGCGCGCCTACGCTCGAGGTCGCGGCGGGCCTTCTTGGGCGTATCCCCGAAATAGAACGGGCCGTAGCGAATGTCGAGGGCCTCGGCCCGGGCAATCAGCGAATCGGCAGCCGAGAAATTGCTCTCCTCCATCGCTTGCCGGGCGCGACGGAGCAGATCGGCGGCTTGCGCATTCTTGTCTTCGGGCGCGCCGACGGCGGTCGTCTGCCCCATCGCGGCCGCGGCCAACCAGGCGGTTGCGCCACCGGCGATCGGACCAGCCACCGCAATCCCGGCGGAGAGAACGCCGGCGACTGTCATCCAGCCGAGAAGTGTTCTGGCGGTCGTATTCAGCAGAGTTCTCATTCTGACACCACTCGTATTCCGCCGGCCGTTTTGCTCGCCCACCCGTGACCCGGGCGGCCTCTTCGCTCGTTTGCTCCGAAAAAACTGGAAGACGAGAGCGCGTTAAATAGCCAGGTGGGTGGACCGGGTCAAGGGCAGTTCTCGGAATTTCCTCTGCAACCAGCCAGCCAAGCTCACTTGACCGCAAGAAACGCCTGACTTTGCCCCACGGGCGACCCCTCCGAATAGTGGTTTTTCCGCCGCTACCCGTCTGTTGACGACTGGGCGAATACCTAATTCTGGCAACGGGGCGTCGCCGTCCCAGGATGGCCTGCGGCCACTTTTCCATTCTCCGCTACGCTCCTACAATGGGTGCTTTGACCGGAAGGACCCTGTCGCGGACCGCAACTTCATGACCAAACACATTTTCGTCACCGGCGGCGTGGTCAGCTCGCTCGGAAAAGGCTTGACCAGCGCTTCGATCGGGATGCTCTTGGAGCAACGCGGACTGTCGGTCCGCATGCAGAAACTCGATCCCTACATCAACGTCGATCCGGGCACGATGAGCCCCTACCAGCACGGTGAGGTCTATGTCCTCGACGACGGCAGCGAAACCGACCTGGATCTCGGCCATTACGAGCGGTTTACCAACAGCCCGTTGAATCGGCATTCCAACTACACCACCGGGCAGATCTACCTGTCGGTCATCAACAAGGAACGCCGCGGCGAGTTCCTCGGTCAGACGGTGCAGGTGATTCCGCACATCACCAACGAGATCAAGGCCGCCCTGGCCATGCCCGCCGGCGAAGGGGTCGACGTGGTGATCACCGAGATCGGCGGCACTGCCGGCGACATCGAGAGTCAGCCGTTCTTGGAGGCCATCCGCCAGTTCTCGCTCGATGCTGGCAAAGAGAATTGCCTCTACATCCACTTGACCCTGGTGCCTTATCTCAAGGCGGCCGCCGAACTCAAGACCAAGCCCACCCAGCAATCGGTGGGCATCTTGCGGCAGATCGGCATCCAGCCGGACATCCTCATTTGCCGCACCGAGCGATCCCTGAGTCGCGACGACCGGGCCAAGATCGCCCTGTTCTGCAACGTGCCCGTCGAGGCGGTGATCGAGGAGAAGGACAAGGATTTTTCGGTCTACGAAGTCCCCCTGAGCCTGGTCGAGCACGGGCTGGACGAACTGATCGTCCGCAAGCTCGGCCTGAAGGCCGGCCCGCTGAAGCTGGAACAGTGGCGCGATTTGCTCCACCGGCTGCGGAACCCGGAACACGAGCTCAGCATCGCCGTGGTGGGCAAGTACAGCGAGCATCGCGACGCCTACAAGTCGATTTATGAGGCCCTCGACCACGCCGGAGTGGCCCATCGCGCCCAAATTCTCATTCAACGCATCCATAGCGAAGCCGTGGAGCGAGAAGGTCCCGAGCGGCTCCTGGCGGGCGTGGACGGCATCCTCGTGCCCGGCGGCTTCGGCGAACGCGGCATCGAAGGCAAGGTGGATGCCGTCCGCTTTGCCCGTCAGCGCGGCATCCCCTTCTTTGGCATCTGCCTGGGAATGCAATGCGCCGTGGCCGAGTTCGCCCGCAACGTCATGGGCCTGGAACGGGCCAATTCCACCGAGTTCGACAAGAACAACCCGCACCCAGTAATCTGCCTGCTGGACGAGCAGCGGACCATCACCGACAAAGGGGGCACTATGCGGCTGGGCGCTCAGCCCGCAAGGCTGACGCCGGACAGCCGTGCCGCCACCTGCTACGGGACCCTCGACATCTCGGAGCGACACCGGCATCGCTACGAATTCAACAACGTCTATCGCCCGAAGTTCACCGAGCACGGCATGCAGGTGGCGGGCACCAGTCCCGACGGGATTTTGGTGGAGGTGGTGGAAATTCCCAGCCATCCCTGGTTTGTAGGCGTACAATACCATCCGGAATTCAAGTCGCAGCCGACGCGGCCGCACCCGCTGTTCGCCGGCTTTGTGGGGGCGGCCCTGAAACGCCATCCGGCTCGCACGGAGCCCGGCGGCGGCGACGGTGGCGCATAGGGACTGCACAGACAAGTCGAATAGATGGTCATCCTGAGCGTAGCGAAGGATCCGCGTTGCACCTGAGATAACGCAGATTCTTTGCTCCGCTCAGAATGACAAAGTGCCCGCCGTTTTGCGACGATTCCAGAGAACGCTGCGAGGTGCACGCATGCCAGACGACAGCAACAACCCGGAAAAGAAACTGTACGTCGACGAAGACTGGAAGACGCAGGTCGAACGCGAGAAAGAGGCCGCCCGCCAGGCCGAGCCGGCTCCAGGGGCTGGAGCGGGGCAAGCCGGCGCTTCGGCCGCCGCCCCCCCGCCTCCGCCCGCCGATTTCATGTTCCTGATCGGCACCCTTTATCTGCAAGGCGCCGTTGCCTTGGGTTTGCTCCCCAACCCGGAATCGAAAGAGGCCCACATCCAGCGCGATCTGGCCAAACACGTGATCGATCTGTTGTCCATGCTGCAAGAGAAGACCGAAGGCAATCGCACGCCGGATGAATCCACCGAACTGGAGAACATGTTGCACCAGTTGCGGATGGCGTACGTCACGCTGGGAACATAGGAGGGCGGCAATCATGTCTCGAGGAAGCCGCCCGCAAAATCAGACCGAGGTTCCCTTGACTCCCGGCGCGAGACGATTCGGCCTCCGGCGGGGGCTTGCGGTGATCGTGGCCGTAGTCCTGTTTGGGGAAATCACCAATTGGTACCTGGGTTACCTGCGACCCGTCCATCGCCCTGCAAACTCCCTCATGGTCCTGATGCCGTACAAGCATGCAGGCACATGGGTCTTCGACGATCCCGCGGTCGGACTGCGTCAGGAACCGTTCGTCGCCGGCATTCCGGAAATGATGGACGAAATGGTCAAAGACATTCCCGACGCCGACAAGGGCTTTCGACTCCTCTTTTCTGCCCAGGCATTCCCAGGCTACAGCCACAAACTCTCGTGGCGCCGCGGCGACCGGACCGGCAACTTTTACTACTCGGAAGACTACAAAAAGGAAGGCTGGCTCTGCCCGGGCCTGTTCAAATATTATCCAACGGCCCCGAAAGAGATCTACGTGAAGGCGGAGCGAAAGTAAGCTTTAGCCAGCAGGCGGCGCGCTCGGGACAGCTCACTAGACGGGGCGAACGTTCCGTCCACAAGAAAAGTCAAACCCGCCGGTTTCAGCCGAAGGCCGTCGCCAATTCCTTCGCCGCCGCCTGAAGCCGTTTGTCGGCGGTCCACAGCAGGCACGGCTGAATGAGGGCCGAGGCCAACAGGTGCACGTCGACCAGCCCAAGGCCCCGTCCCATCAGAGCGTGCTGCTCGATGAGGAGCAGAATCTCGTCGTCGTCCGCCTTCGTCGCTGCCGGCAGGGCCGCGAGCAGTGCGAGAATCTCCGCCCGATTGCCGAGGTTGCCGCAGGCGATCTCACCGTGGACGAACGGATGCAGGAGCACCTGCTCTTGCTCCAGAAGCCTGACCAAGACTCGGTTGACGTTGCGAAAGTGGCCAATCCACACCGAGGTGTCGACGAGGATCACCGCGTTGACCTCCGCCGTCGGATCGGCTTGGCCTTCGGCTGGCTGCCGCCCAGCGCGGCGAGTCGGCGGGCGCTTTGCCGGGCGATCAGGGCTTCAAGCCCCATCCCGACCAGTGTCGTCTTCGCTCTCACCCCCGTAAGCTCGCCCGCCCTCTTCAGCATGTCGTCGTCGATGTTGAGTGTCGTTCTCATACATATATTGATGCCATATTTGTATGCCTAAGTCAAGACGGCCCGCCGCCACCGATCTCGCCGAGGACCAACGGAGCCGGAAACTCCCATTCCTGTTCGAGCGGTTCGGAGTGTAAAATGGCCCGAAACAATCCCACGCGATAAAAGGAGAATCCCATGAAAGCGGGAAAATGCTGGGTTGTTGGATGGTTGCTTGCCGTCGTTCCGCTGATGGCCAACCACCAGATCGTTCGATGCGCGCCCCTTTCCGACGTCCCGGCGGCGGAGCCGGGAGCGGCCGTTCCAAACATCGTCGGCCTCTGGCAGGCGACCACGGTCAGCATGACTACCCCGGACGGGAGTCGGAAGACGCTGGCCGAGGCAGACTCCCGCTTCAATGTGGCGATTTCGGCAACGCGACTTACCATGCGGGTCCGCGACAAGCTGCTGAGCGACATGTCGTACGTCCTCAATGCAAAACAGACACCGTGGGCCATCGATCTGAAATCGGCCGACGGCGCTATGCTGGGCATCTGCCAACGCAAGGCCGACCGCTTGCGGATCAGCCTCAACGACCAGGCTAAAGGCCGGCCGCACAACTTCCGGCCGAAGGAAAACGGCATGGTCTTGGAGCTGACGCGGTTCCCGGTGCGGTCGCTGTTCATGATAAACGCCAACGGAAGCGGCCGACGGCGAATTCTGACGATGTGGGACAACACGATCACCGGTTCGCCCGACTGGTCGCACGACGGCAAGCGGATCGCCCTCGACGCTTGGAAATCCATCTACGGCGAGGGCGCCGGCGATGCCTGCATGCTGGTGGTCAACGTGGACGGCACCGGCCGGAAAGATTTGGGGCCGGGGTACATGCCCTGCTGGTCGCTCGACGACAAGCAACTGGCCTTTTCCTCGAACCAACCGGAGCGGGGCATATGCATCATGAAGGCGGACGGCTCGGACCGGCATTGCATCGACCCGGAGGGCTGGGGGGCCCAATGGTCACCCAAGCGAAACGAGATCGCCTACACACACTATCGTGACGGCCGGGCGGACCTCTGCATCTACGATCTGGGCAAGCGCCAACGGCGCGACTTGCTTGATAGAGACTATCGGCAGATCTACCATCAGCTTACCTGGTCGCCCGACGGCAATTGGCTCTGCTTCAACGGCACCCGGCCCGACGGCAGCGTTGAGATCGCCGCCGTCAGTCGCGCGGGCGAGAAGCAGGGCTTCACGATTGTCGTGCCGGCGTCGTGGACCGCCGCGTTCGAAAGCGTGGGCGGCGGGCCGGCCTGGGGCGGCGACGGAGAGCAGATTATCTTCACCGGCCAGTCGAAGGGAAGCCGCCTCAGTCGGATGTACCTGGTCGATTTCAAGGACGGCAAGCCGCCGCGGCTGTTTCCCGGACTACCCGACGACTGGAACATCGGCACGATGGTATGGTCGCCGGACGGCAAGAAGCTCGCCTTTTGCGCGTTTCCCGGCGAGAAACGCTGATTGCGGGGCACGAAAAAGGCGGGCGTTGCTCCCGAGGGCGCAGCCCAACGACGCTAGCCGTCGCCCTCGGCGTCCACGGGGCGGCCGGCGATGATCTTATTTCCCGTGAAGGTGGCCGAAATGAGCGTCCCTCCCTCGCGGATTTCCGTGACCACCACGCCGAGGACATGCAGACCTACCATCGCCACGAGCGCGTAATAACCGTAAACGTGACTGAGGATAAACGGCCTGCGAAACGCCCGCATGCTGGCCAGCGCCGCTTGGTCGTACAGGTTGGAGGCGCCGGGCACAAGGGTGGCGGGATCGACTCCGGGCGCGGCCACCCAGTGGGCCATCCAGTGCCCCAGTGGGGGATAGAACAAATCAGTCCCCGCCAGCACCACGCCGCTGAGGGCCAACACGATCAGCAGGAGGAACATGGCGGTTACGCTAAGCCTGCCCACCGGATTGTGGCCCAAGTACTGCTTGTGATAGCGTGAAAAAAACGCGATCAAATAAGCGCCTAGAGCGGTGAGATATTCCCGTCCTCCCGGCAGCATCGCCCGCCACCTCGCGTACCGATTTCCCACGAAGGCCCACGCCAGGCGAATCAGCAGGGCGAACACGAAGATGTATCCCAGCCCGGTGTGAATCGTCTTCAATTTCAGCCCGCCGGCGCGCGAGATTTCCAGCGCCCGACCGTGAAGCATGAGGTAGCCGAGCGCCACCAGCCCGACCACACACAGCGCGTTGATCCAATGAAACCAGCGAGTCGGCGGGTCCCACACCCGATACGATTTCAGTTCTGCCATGTCGGTTCTCCGAAAGAGGTTGGGATTGGGAAACGCCCTCAAAACTCCGCCTGATAGCCGTCGAACTCCTCGTAGGGTTTTTGCGCCAGGTTCTCGAAGCGGGTGTGCTTGTCGAACCAGGCGAGCTTGACGTCGCCGGTCGGGCCGTTGCGCTGCTTGGCCACGATCACGTCGGCCTGCCCGGCAATCCCCTTCTCCATGGCTTCTTCCCGTGAGTCGCAGTAGTATTCCTCGCGGTGAATGAACATCACCACGTCGGCGTCCTGCTCGATGGCCCCCGATTCGCGCAGGTGACTCAGCCGCGGACGGTGCCCCTCTTTGCCGGTGTCGGCCTGCCGGTTCAACTGGGCCAGGCAGAGTACGGGGACATTCAGTTCGCGGGCCAGCCCCTTCAATCGCCGCGCCATCTTGGCCACCTGCTCCTGCCGCGGATCGCGGGGATCGTCGGGCTGGATCAACTGCAAGTAGTCGATCACCACCAGACCCAGCGATTTGCGGCGCTTCAATCGCCGGGCGCAGGCGGCGATCTCGGTGCAGGTCCGGCTGGGGGTGTCGTCGATAAACATCGGCGCCCCGTACAGCTTCGCCGACGCCTCAACCAGATCGCTATGGTCCTTGGGAGAGAGAAAGCCGCTGCGAAACTTGTTGGCGTCGATGCGTCCCTGCGAACAGAGCATCCGCTGGGCCAACTCGAGCCTTGCCATCTCCAGGCTGACAAACAGTGTGGACACCTTGGCCTCGATGGTCACGTACTCGGCAATGTTCACCGCCAAGGCGGTCTTGCCCATGCTTGGCCGGGCAGCCAGCACCACGAATTCCGAGGGGTGCAGCCCGCCGGTCAAGTGGTCCAGGTCGCTGAAGCCGGTGGGCACGCCCACCCCTTCGCGGTGTTCGAGCCGGGCGTCGATCCGCTGGAAGGCCTCCTTCAGCACGTCGTTGATCTCCGCCACCTGATCGGTGCTCCGCGCATCGTGGACCGCGAAAATTGTCTCCTCAGCGCGGTTGACTTGCTCGCGCGGATCAAGCGTCGGCTCGTAAGCGTCGCGAAGGATTTCGGTGCTGGCGTGGATCAATGCCCGCAACGTGGCTTTCGACCGCACGATGTCGGCATAGTGGACGGCGTTGGCCGCGTAGGGCACCGACTGCATCACCTCGGCCAGATAGGCCGGGCCGCCCACCGCCTCCAGATCACCGGCCTGCCGCAGCCGTTCCAGCAGCAGGGTCGCGTCGATCCGCACGCCGGTCTCGTGCATTTCCTGGAGGTGGGCATAGAGCCGTTGGTTCTCGTCGGCATAAAAATCTTCGCTCCGCAGCACCAGGGCGACGTCGTCGCACAGGTTCGGATCCAACAACAGGCTGCCCAGAACGCCACGCTCGGCTTCCAGACTGTGCGGCGGCAGCCGATCGAGGATTTCGGAGTTCGCCCGAGGAGCCCCGCGGGCGACGGCGTGAGCGGCGTCCGTGTGCTGAATGGTGGCCATGGCAATCCGTCTCCCTGGTCGTTGGTTATACCGCCCGCGGTGCAAAACGGAACGTTTAGCCGCCGCCGGCACGGCGGTGATTCCCGGTCGAGGGCCGACGTTCCGTCGGCCGGTAAACGTTTTGGTTCATCCTGCGGGTTCGATAGTCCGGTCCCAGTCACTCTCGCATCATAAGTCCTGGGGCCAGTGATGACAACCGGTGGGGACTGGCTCTGAATTACGACCAGAATTCAAGGGCACCCTCCCGGCTTCGTTGATCTGGGCAAACCTGGGTATCGACGCATTGTCTGTCACGAACGTTAATCGGCCCCTGCCTTCGGAAGCCCTCCGCTTCCCACTAAGACCGAATTGAAATCATTAGATGCCCGGCCGCTCGATTCCGACTTGCCGCGACCCATTTGACTTTTTTGTCATTCGCAGTCATAATTCGGTGATGGTCCGGCTGACGGCCACCGCTCGGGAACAGCTCAGTGAACTCCCCAAGTCGATTCGGGGGAGAATTTACGGGTTGCTCGAACGGCTTGAAAAATGGCCGGACGTAAGCGGAGCCAAGCCGTTAAGCGGAAATCGGGCGGGGCAGTATCGATTGCGAACCGGCGATTTCCGTTTGTTGTTTCGGGTCGTCAACAAGCTGGTCATTGTCGAACAAATCGGGCACCGAGACAAGTTTTATGAGTAGAACCACGATCGAAATCATGGGCAGGCGGTTCGTTCTCATCCCAGAGGCCGAATTGGCGGAGATTGAAGGGCCGGACTTCCCACCCATTGCCCCGGACGGCACTTGCGAAGCATTGCCATTCATTCGCGCCTCAATTGCCAGGGATATCATTCGTGAGCGGCGGGAGCTCGGACTGACTCAGGCTCAGTTAGCCAAACTGGCGCGCATTCGCCCAGAGACGCTTTCACGCTTGGAATCGGGCAAACACAAGCCCAATGTGCGGACAATCGAGCGGATCGAAGCCGCCTTGAAGCGACAGCGGCCGAGCGGGGGTGAGGCCGAGGCCGAGCGGGGGCTGAGCGGGGGTCACGCCGACGTTAGGCATTAGGCACCGACGGGTTGGGGAGAATCTGAGGCGCGTTCTGCAGCGGCAAGAACCCGGTCGGAAAGGTCAGCCTTCTCCAATCCACTTCCACGCCGCATCGGCTTCGGACACCCCGAAATACCTCACCTTCGCCGTGGTGAACGACTTCCATATCGCGGCCAGCCACCGCTCCCATTTGCGGCCACCCACCATCGCGATGCGGTCGAAGTCCCGATAGGGCTTCAGTCCCAAGCAGACGTCGTCCCAGGCGGCGTGCAAGCCCCAACCGTGAAAATCCTCGAGCTGCAAGAAGAAGCAATGATCTTGTCACCGTCGCTCCTGATACTGGAACACATCCTCGACGGGTACACCAAAGGCAGCAGCGAGGCGGTAGGCGAGCAGCAGCGACGGCACGTATTTCCCAGCCTCCAGGGCGATGATCGTCTGGCGGGTGACCCCTGCCCGCTCGGCAAGTGCCTGTTGAGTCATCTCGCCGTTGTGGAAGCGGAGTTCTCGAATTCGGTTTGTAATCTTATGGCTTGGCTTCGACATCCGAGCTGCTCCCATATTGGACCAGCGTGACGAGGGAGTGAGTGACCACGTGCAGCATCAACGCGGCCCAAACAGAGTCGGCAACCAGAATTGCCGGAACAGCACCGTTGTAACCGTAGTAGAGGGGAGTGAGCGTACCAGCAGCCACAAACACCAGCCAGAATACCGAGTATGCGGCAAGCATTGACCGTTGCTGAATCAGGTTGTCCCGCTCATCAGTTACCACTTCACCGTGTTTCTTCCGGTAGAAAAATTGCCCAAACCCCAACAACCCCAAGAAACCAAGTCCGCCAAAGGCGCCCCTGCCCAGGATTGGATAGGTTAGCAGTACAACCGCGAGTGTCAGGGCGATGACCGCCAGATTGAACCAAGCGTGTTTTTGCGGCCGAGACATGGATTGGTCCTTTCGCACGGGAGGGCGATGAAACTCAACTCAACCTTGTCACGCTCGATTGTATGGTGTACATTACACGATGTCAAGTGTAGCGTACATCAGAAAAAGCCGGAAAACCGGGGCGTATCTGCACGAGATCCACGCTTTACGCGACGTTTCTCCCCCTGTTGGAACATGCCCGCCCCGGAAAGGGCGGTTCGGGCATCAACCCTGGCGAGTGAACCAAAATAGGGTATAATTTGTCCTTTCAGAATGGTTCGATGGATGGTGAGCCGTCAGTCTCAACGCCATCCGTCCCGCAAAGCCGCAGGCAGCCTAATCCGATGAGTACGACCGGTTCTCCCCGCACCATGTTCGAGAAAATCTGGGACAACCACGTTGTCCATGCGGAACCGGGGAAGCAGACCATCCTGTACATCGACTTGCAACTGGTTCACGAAGTCACCAGCGCCCAGGCGTTCGCCGGCCTGCGGCTGGCCGGACGCAAGGTGCGACGGCCCGAGCGGACGCTGGCCACGGTCGACCACAATGTGCCCACCACCGACCGCAGTCTGCCCATCCTCGACCAGATCTCCAAACAGTCGATCGACACGCTCCGGGCGAACTGCCAGGAGTTCGGCGTTCGCCTTTACGACATCCACGACGCCGATCAAGGCATTGTCCACGTGATCGGTCCCGAATTGGGCTATACGCAGCCCGGCATGACCATCGTCTGCGGCGACAGCCACACGGCCACCCACGGGGCTTTCGGGGCGCTGGCCTTCGGCATCGGCACCAGCGAAGTGGAGCACGTGCTGGCCACGCAAACCCTGTTGCAATACAAACCCAAGACGCTGGAAATCCGCGTCGACGGTCGCCTGGCTCGCGGCGTAACGGCCAAGGACCTCATTCTCTACGTGATCGGCAAGATTTCCACCAGCGGCGGGGTGGGGTACTGCATCGAGTATACCGGCGAGGCGATCCGCGGCTTGAGCATGGAAGAGCGAATGACGGTCTGCAACATGTCGATCGAGGCGGGCGCTCGGGCGGGCTTGATCGCCCCCGACCAAACCACCTTCGACTACCTGCGCGGGCGGCGGTTCGCCCCCCGGCATTTCGACGCCGCCGTCGAAGGCTGGCAAGCCCTGCCCAGCGACCCCGGCGCAAAGTTCGACCGCACCGAAACATTCGATGCCGCTGACATCGGGCCGCAAGTGACCTGGGGCACCACCCCGGCCCAAGTGACGGACATCCAGGGCAAAGTGCCCGATCCGGCCGAGTTCGCCGATGCTTCGGACTGCAAGCTGGTGCGCGGAGCGCTCGATTATATGGGCCTCCGGCCGGGCACGCCCATCGCCGAGATTCCCATCGACGTGGCCTTCATCGGCTCCTGCACCAACGGGCGGATCGAAGACCTCCGCGCCGCGGCCGCCGTGGCCCGCGGCCATCACGTGGCCAAAGGGGTGCAAGCCCTGGTCGTGCCGGGTAGCGGAATGGTCAAACGCCAGGCGGAGTCGGAAGGGCTCGACCGCGTCTTTCGTGAG
>JAJYGU010000387.1 GCA_021784975.1 Planctomycetota bacterium | reverse complement strand
GATCGCCTCTTCGGGGGGCATCCGCATCCGCAAGTAAGGCAAGGCCAACATCCCCGACACTCAGACCGCCACCTTCGACTACGGCGATCTGACGATCGTTTGGCAACATCGCACCTGGGGCCCGCCGGTCGATCCGAAATACCCGTGGGGCATGACTTTTTACGGCGAGAAGGGGACGCTCAAGGCCGATGTCTACGGCTACGACTACCTGCCCGCCGGAGGGCCGGACAAGCCGCTCCGCCGCGATGTGACCTACGAGTTCGAAAAGTACCCGGAAGACAGGACGGAAAAAGACCTGGAGCGGCATGTGGCCCCGGCGGTCCGCTATCACCTGAAGGACTTCTTGGCGGCCATCGACGCCCGCGGCAAGCCGGTGGCCGACATCGAGCAGGGCTACATCTCTACCGCGAGTTGCATCCTGGCGAATATCTCCATGCAACTCGGTCGCAGTCTGACCTGGGACGCCAATGCGCAGCGGGTGGCTGGTGATGAGGAAGCCAACCGATGGTTACAGCGTCCTTATCGCCGGCCGTGGGCACATCCGCTGCCGGAGCGTGTGTGAGACGCGTCTCTGATTTGAGGTGAGTTTGGTGCAGGGCAGAAATCCTCTGATGGAATGCCCCCCCGTGCTTAACCCAAGTTCGAGACTTTCACCACAAAATCCTCGCATTGGACAACTTGAGCGCCGATTTCCGCGGGGTGAAACCCGATGACATGTTTAATAGACATAGGTATAATCGGCGATGCCAAACGCCGCTCGGCTGGAGAAAGAACGACGCGTAGGGCTGGCGTTCCATGACAGGCCTCCTTGCCACATGTCATCCATTTTTGCCCCGTACGGCGGCCACTGTCCATTAGCGGTTTCCGGTTAATCGTCGTAGGGCTGCACCTGCACGTAATTCATCATCAGCTCCTGCCCCACCGGGCCGCCGGGCTGCCGGGGGCCGGTCCAGTCGGAGATCTTGAGGGTTGCCTGCTTGTCACGGGCGCGGAAGAGCATCCAGTGGTAGTTCATCCAGGCGGGACGCTTTGCGTCGTACACCCCGTGCGTGTGGCTGTAGCAGTTGTGAAACACGTCTTGCTCAACCTGACCGGGTAGGATGTCGACTCCCTCCAGGTCAATGGCGATGGCCAGCTTCTGCGGTTTGGACAGATCGCGGTGGTCGCCTGAGCACATGCAGAAGGTGTATAACCGGCCCGGCTCAAGGTCCTTGATCGGCTGGCGGACGACATTCGGGCCGGCTGAGCTACGTTTCATCCACAGGACCGTGTCGCCGCGTCTGGTCTTCGGATAGCGGCCCTGGAGCCAACTGAAGCCGGGGCTGGTTTTGGCGGCCACGCTTCCGGGCTGGGCCTCGCTGACCGTCCAGCCGCGCAGGCCGTCGACAAAGTCGCCGTTAGCGAGGTGCGGGAGCATGAGCGGCCCGGTGCTCAACAGGGTGGTCTTGCCCTCGATGCAGTAATGCCTAAGAAGCTTGCCCGACCAACGGATCACCTCCGGGTCGCTGTAGCTCGACAAGTAGGTCATCAGTCCGTACAGCCCACGGCAGCGCGGATCGTTGGCCAAGACGTTCATCTGCCGGTCGAGGAACACCTTGTAATTCATGCCGGGGTTGATGTCGAGGTTTTCCGGCGGCTGCGAAAAAGTGCCCAGACAGACGATGACATGTTTGGCCACACCGGGCAGTTTGGCGTCCCAGTCGGCCAGGCTGTTGGGGAGGTGGAGGTTGATCTCGTACTCGGCCCGCTTTGCGTCCCGCGATTCAGCCAGGTAACGCTCGTAGGCGAACTTGCAGCCGCATTCGATGGCCACCCGGCTGAAGCGGTGGCTGGCCTTGGCGTCGTATAGGTCGGTGCAGTAGGGATAGATGAGTTTCTGGCGGTATTTCGGGTTGGCACGCATGCGGCGAAGCGCCTCGCACCAGGCCGCGTAGGCCTTGTGCTCGCCGTCGAGAAACTCGTCGATCAGCACGCCGTCAATGCCCGGATTCGTGAAGCCCGCCGTACTGGTGAGATACTTTTCGATGGAATCGGCCGTCACCTCCTCCTTGCTGGAGATGCCGATGGCCGAGCACTGGACCAGCCAACGCTTGCCCTGGGCCTTCCAATCGCGGAGCATCGGCTCGTCCTCGGGCGTGCCGTTGCCGACCAGCAAGTTGATGTTGGGCAGGATGTCGCGGCTCAAGAAGGCCCGATCGTGACGGGCGACCTCGCCGGGCCGAGGCGTCCGGCCTGCCTGGCTGGCCAACAGCACGCTCGGGGCACTGTAGCGGGCGAAGCCCAACTCGGGGATGGAGCGAACCACCAGTTGCCTCAGTCCGGCGACCGGGGAAAGCGCCAGCGTGTGGGCGCCCTTGTGTACGAACCGCATCGACTCCAGCACGCCCGCCTTCTGATGAACGTGCAAGTCCCTGCCGTCGAGGGCTATCTGGACGCGTGCAGCGGTAGTTGTTTGTGAGGAGACAAAAATCCAGCCATCGCGCTGGTTGACCACCGCGTATTGGGCGGACGATGCCGCTCTGGGCGACTCCACCCGGAGCAGTTCGGAGACGAAGTTGTTGAGCACCTTCGGCTGCAAAGCCGCGTTTCGCTGGCGACGTGCTGGACCTGCTGGCGTCCTAACGACTGTATCGTCGCCACGTGCAAAGAACGGCTGGACGGCAATCAGCAGCAAGCCGAAAAAGAAAAAACACATCCCACGGGTAGGCAGTCTGTTTCGTCGGATTGGGTTCATGATGGAAGCTCGATAAGCCATGCGTAGCTCGTGATCTGCCACGAGCAAAGGTTGGGGCGGGACGGCCATGGATGGCGCATTAACCGACGTACATTTTGGACGTGCGGAGAACATCGTGTGGCCCACATGTACTTGGCGACGGGCAATGTGCTCTGCGGCATTTTCGCCGCCGAGAGCGACATTGTCAATCTTCGTGCGTCCACCCATCGACCGTCTTGTGGCGGCTGGACGCAGCGGGACTGGGAGCGTGGCGGCACGATGGCATCGCCTTTGCAAGGCTTGCAAAACGCGTCTCGGACGGAAGCTTCTAGGGCTGACGCCCTCGTTGTTACGCACATCTCGCACGGCGGTGACAACCGGCGGAGGTCCAGACACGCCCGTCTTGCGAGCGTTCCCGCCGCCGGTGGCGGCGGGCACGGAAAAAAACGAAACCCGAGGAGGGCTCTGAAATCCCGGCGCAAGACGCCGGGCCTGGACCGCCTTCGGCGGAAAGGGTCGTAAACGACCCTCATCCGTCCGTCAACTCTGCGCAACAATGAGGGCCGACGCGATACCTACTCTCTTAACGCTCCTCACGAGCTGAATCGTCGGAACACTCCGCTTTGCCGGCCATGGCCATTGCCCGTTCCGCCAACAGTCTGCCGAGCTGGCGGCACTGATCGAGGACCTCCGGCGTGGGGCGATAGTGAGCGCGGATTGGTTCGCGGAGGATCTCCCAGTCCATGGCGCGGAGCGCCTCGTCGACGGCTTCCGGGCCGCCGCGGCCCCAGCCGTAAGCGCCAAAGGCGGCGGCCACCTTGTTGGGCGGCCGGAGCCCTTGGAGATAGCTGAGCGCCGCGGCCGCCATGGGCATCAGGCTGCGATTCAGGGTGGCCGAGCCGAAGGCCACGGCCGCCGCGTCGAGGACTTCGGTGGCGATGCGGGTCAGGTTCGACTGGCGGATGGGAATCAGCCCGGCGGCCACGCCCGGCTGGTTGGCCCCGTCGAGAATTGCCTCGGCCATGGCCGCGGTGCTGCCCCACATCGAGTCGTAGATCACCAGCACCTTCGGCCGGCAGTGATGGGCGGCCCAGTCGCCATAGGCGGCGGTGATCTTCTCAATGTGCTTCCGCCAGAGGACGCCGTGGCTGGTGGCGATCGTGCGGACCGGCAGCGCCGCGATCTTCTCCAAGGCCGCCAAGACTGCTTTGCCGTAAGGCATGATGATGTTGGCGTAATAAGTCTTGGCCTCCTCCATCAGCGTGGCGAAGTCCGTCTGGTCATCGAACCGCTCGGCGGTGGCGTAATGCTGGCCGAAGGCATCCATCGAAAAGAGCAAGGCTTCTTCGGGCACGTAGGTGAACATCGACTCCGGCCAGTGCAGCATGGGCGTCTCCAGGAACTGCAGGCTCCGCCGCCCCAGGGAAATCCGCTCGCCGTTGCCGACCAGGCGGAGCTTCCAAGACGACGTATCGGCATGGCCGGCCAAGGTGGCGGCGCATTTCTTATCGCACACCAGCGTTGCCTGCGGCATCCGGGCCATCACCTGCGGCAGGGCGCCGGCGTGGTCCGGCTCGGCGTGGTTGCAGACTACGAAGTCCACCTGCCCGAAGTCGGTCAGCGAGGCCAGATTGGCCAGCAGTTGCTGGGCAAACGGGGCCCTGACCGTGTCCACCAGGGCCGTCTTCTCATCGCGGAGCAGGTAGGCGTTGTAGGTGGAGCCGCGCGGCGTATCGTAGCCGTGGAAGTCGCGGACGGTCCAATCGACGCAGCCGATCCAATCGATGTTGTCGGAGAGAGGAATATTCATGGTGATGTGCGACTGGCATAGGCATAGGCCACCACGAGCACCAGGGCCGCTGCACTGAGGGCCGACAGCGGTCCCACGCCCAGAAACGGCTGCCCTGCAGATTGCTGGGCATGGGCGACCGGCGAGGGCATGGCCGGGATGGTCGGTGCCAACCCGTCGAGGACCAGGCCGCCGCCCACGGCGCTAAGGACCACGGTGACCAGATAGAGGAAAGTAGCCCGTCGGCCGAGCATCCGCCAGACGGTGGCGATGGTAGTGGCGTTGCTGGCCGGCCCGGAAATCAGGAACGCCAGGGCGGCGCCGGGCGAGGCGCCCAGATGGATCAGCCCAGCCGCGATCGGGACCGACGCCGAGGCGCACACGTACAAGGGAATGCCCAACAGCATCATGGCCGTGATCGAGAGGATGCCGCCGCCGAGATAGTGGTGCAAGGCGTCGTGCGGCACCAGCGCGCCCATGACGCCTGCAATCACCACTCCTGCCAGGAGCGCCAAGCCAATGTCGCGGGGCAGCACCACGAAACCGAAAATCAGGGCGCGTCGCCAAATACTCTGTTTGCCTTTGCCGGCGCAGCAAGCCTCTTGACAAGGGTTCGCCTGGGCGGCCTGGCCGGCAGCCGCGTTCTCGGCTTCGCCGAGCCGCCAGATCAATAGCCCGCCCAGCAACCCGGTGACTACGGCCACGATCGGTCGTACCACCGCTACCACGGTTCCCAGCAAAGCGTAGGTGATGGCGATGCTGTCGATGCCGGTTTGCGGGGTGGAAAGCAGAAACGAGGCGGCGGCCGCCCGGCTGGCCCCGTGGCGGCGGACCGAGGCCACCACCGGAATCACTCCGCAAGAGCAGAGCGTCAACGGGATGCCGAACAAGGTCGCCTTGACCACCGGCCGATAGCCGCCACCGCCAAGGTGCCGCTCGACGAATTCTGGGGCAATGCATACCGAGAGCAGGCCGGCCATCAGAAAGCCGAACAGCAGATAGGGGGCCATCTGGCCCAGCACCAGCCAACTCTCCCAAGCAATGCGCAACACAATCTGAAGTATGGCCCGCGACGTCCGCGCCCGCAAGGGGCGCAGAAAGTCCCCGCCTTTCGGCGCTATTTGGCGTGTTTGGCCAGGTAGGCGGCCACCCCTTCGGCACTCGGTTTCATGGCCTCTTCGCCGGCGTGCCAGTTGGCCGGGCAGACCTGGCCGTGCTCTTCGTGGAACTGCAGGGCGTCGACCATCCTTAGCGCCTCATCGACGCTTCTCCCCAGCGGCAAATCGTTGATCAGGGCGTGCCGCACCAGCCCGGCCTTGTCGATCAGGAACAGCCCCCGCAAGGCCACCCCCTCCGCCTCCAGCAAGACGCCGTAGTCGCGGGAGATCTGCTTGGTCAGGTCGGAAACCAGCGGATACTGGATCGGGCCGATGCCCCCCTGTTTCCGCGGCGTGTTCTTCCAGGCCCAATGCGTGTAGTGAGAGTCGATCGACGCGCCGAGGACCTGCGTCTTCCGCTTCTGAAATTGCGGCAATGCGCCATCGAAGGCGATGATCTCGGAGGGGCAGACGAAGGTGAAATCGAGCGGGTAAAAGAACAACACCACATATTGGCCGCGGTAGGAGGAGAGCTTCAAATCAGCGAAGCTGTTGTCGGGCATTACCGCCTTGGCTGTGAAATCGGGGGCCGCTTTGGTCACGAGCGTACACATAGGTTTGATTCTCCTTTCCGGAATGTCAATCTCCCATTACGTTGCCGCCGGCGCCGCTGCGCCGGCACTGGCGGGACGCCGCCCCAATTCCTGGTCGATCATGAATAATCCCAATCCCTGACCACCCACCAGCTTCAGTTGATCGACGATCAGTTTCGCGTCGGCCTCCTCCTGGACCTGCTCATTGGCGAACCATTCCAGGAAGTCGTGGGCGGAGTGGTCCTTTTCGGAGGCCGCCAAGTTCATCAGGTCGTTGATCAGGCCGGTTACTTTCACCTCGTGCTGGTACGCATCCTCAAACACTTCCAGCGGGCCGCTCCATTGCGTCTTCGGGGCGGGAAGGGCGGTCAACAGCACGCGGCCATCGCGGGCATTGACGAAATCGTAAAGCTTCATGGCGTGCCCGCGCTCTTCGTCGGCCTGCACCCGCATCCAATGGGCCATGCCTTTGAGGCTCTCCGTCTCGAAATAGGCCGACATCGAAAGGTACAGATAGGCCGAGTAGGCCTCGGCATTAATCTGTTGGTTCAAGGCTTCCTGGATTTTTGGGCTCAGCATGTTGGGGATCCTTTCGCAAGGCGTGTCAAGGAGTTCACACACGAGGGTCCGGCGGTGAACCAGCCCCTCAGCCGGGCGCCGGGCTTCGTTCGGGGCGCATATCCATTGGCGACGCGCGGGCGAAAACCCACGCCCACGACGGCCGAGTACTCAATAGCCGCCACAATGATTCGCGTCCCCCCCCGAAAGGTCAAGGGGCGGAATCGGGAATTTAGCCCGCTACCCGATGTCGATCTTGCTGATCCTGACGCGGGTATAGAGTTGACGGTGGCCCGTCTTGCGACGAGAGTTCTTGCGGCGGCGAAACTTCTGGACCACCAGCTTGGGGCCTTGCGACACCGAGACGACCTCGGCGGTAACGCTGGCCGCCGGCAGCATCGGCTGCCCTAATCGCAAGCCGTTGTCGTCCCGAACGGCCAGCACCTGATCGAACGTCACCTGCTGGCCGGCCGGCAGGTCACGAAAGTCGATATCCAACTGCTGGCCCTCTTCAACTTTGAGCTGACGGCCGCCTTCGGCAATAATCGCGTACATGGAGTTGCCTTGTTGTCTACAGTCTGTCAAATGCCCGACAGAATAGCCCCTGGTACCATGCGAGAACCTTGAAGTATCGCAGGTGCCCGCAAGGCCTTCAAGGGGGACTAGGGGAACTTCACTTCATGCTGGTTGCTGTCCTGACATTCGACCATCAGGTGTTCCGGCCCAACCCCTTCCTGGCCAACGACTTGCACGGAAATCTTGCCGTCCTCTTCCAGCCGAGCCAACTCGTGGCGTTTGCGGTTGTTGAGGTAGTCGGCAACCTCTTCAGCTACCGTCACGGTGACCTGGGAGATTTGCGGGCGCTGACTAGCGAGGATCAGCAGGCGCACCACGTCAATGGCCATGCTTTCGGGTGTTTTGACGACCCCAGAGCCGCTACAGGCCGGACACTCGGTATAGGCGCTCCGCTTCGGGTTGGTGCGGATGCGTTGCCGGGTCATTTCGATCAGTCCGAAGGGGCTGGTGCGAAGGATCTTGGTCCGTGCCCGGTCGCGTTTGACCGCATCGCGCAGGGCCCGCTCGACGCCGCGGCGGTGCTTTTCTTTGCGCATGTCGATGAAGTCGTTGACGATGACCCCGCCCAGGTCGCGGAGGCGGATTTGCCGGGCGATCTCCTTGGCCGCCAGCAAGTTCATCTGGTAGGCCGTCTCCTCGGCGGAATCCTCGGCGCGGAAGCTGCCGCTGTTGACGTCGATGGCCACCAGGGCTTCGGTCTGGTCGACCACGATCGATCCGCCGGCCTTCAGCGGCACGCGGCGGCGATGGATTTTGGCGATCTCTTCCTCCAGGTTGTACTTGCAGAACAACGGCTCCTTGCCGTCGTAGCGCTGCAGGCGGTGGACGTAGCGGGGCATGACCAGTTGGAGAAACTCCTTGGCCCGCTCGTAGGCCGCCGGCTCGTCGATGTAGATGGCATCCACCTCGGCGGTCACGATGTCGCGGATGGTGCGGATAATCATGTCGCTTTCTTCGTAGATCACCGCCGGGGCGGGGAGCTTCTTGATCCGCCGGGCGACCACCTTCCAGAGGCGGAGCAGATAGGCCATGTCGCGCGACAACTCGCGTTTGGTGCGGTCACTGCCGGCGGTGCGGACGATGAAGCCCACCCCCTGGGGCGGCTTCAGCTCCAGCATGATGTCGCGGAGCCGGCGGCGGACGGTCTCATCTTCGATTTTCCGCGACACCCCGATGCGGCCCAGCGCCGGCATGAGCACCAGGTAGCGGCCTGGGATGCTGATGTAGGTGGACAAGGTGGGGCCCTTCGTCCCCAACCCTTCCTTGATCACCTGGACGAACACCTCGTCGCCACGGCGGAGGATTTCCTGGATCGGCGGCTTGAACCTGGGCCGGCCACCGAGGCGGAAGCGGCGCGGGGCGGCGGCCTCGTCACGGCCCTGGTCGGGATCGTCGTCGTCGGCCGACTCGCCGCCGCGATGCGGCGGGCGCTGCCCGGCCGCCGGCCCGTTCATCCGGTTGGGGTCGTAATCGCCTTGGCGGAAGTATTGGGGTTCGATGTCGCTGATGTGCAGGAAACCGTTGCGGCCCACGCCGAAATCGACGAAGGCCGCCTGGATGCTCGGCTCCAGGTTGACCACCACCCCTTTGTAGATGTTGCCCACGTAATTGTCTTGTCCGGCCCGCTCGACGTAGAGCTCTTCCAGCACTGCGTCTTCAACGATTGCGATGCGGCACTCCTCCGGCTGGGCGACGTTGATTAGCATCTCCTGTTTCATGTTTTGACTCTCGGGTTCGGCAATTCCGACCAGCACGCATCGGCGGGAAGCAGGGGCGGCGGACTTGACCCGGCAACGGAGCGGAGATCATGCGCACACCTCCACGGCGCTGCGCCGCAGGCGCACTCCGCGCCCTTCCAGATCGACGAGCCCCAGGGCGGCCAAGACCTCGCGCGGTCCTACGCTGCCTCGGGCATCGATCCGCAACCGCATCGCCAGTACCCCGTCGCGGAGCGCCAACTCCAAGAGCAACGGGCGCAGGTCGATCGGCCGCGGATGCCGGGGCCGGGCCACCGGCCAGGTGGCGGCCGCCAGCAACCGCTCGATCCGCTCGCGCAAGCCCGGGCGGCACGCGGACGGGATCGGGGCCTCGTAGGAAGCGCTGCCGATCCGCGCCTTGGAGCAGCCGTCGGGCAGCACCTCGGCCGAATGGAACGTCAAGCCCGCCGGGGCCTGGGCCCGAAGCCGCTTTAAGATTTCCTCGCCCGTGAGGGTTTCGGCCAACTCGAGTTCCATCACTTCGTCGAGTCCCTCGATGCCGACCGCCAGGGCCAAAGGAAATGTCAGCCGCGGCTTGGGGTGAAACCCCTGGCTCATGCCCAGCGCCAAGTGGGCGCGGCGGAACAATCGCTCCAGGCAGCGCATCAGATCGCGATGCCCGATCAGCCGCAGGTCTCCCTGCTTGGAAAAACGAATGCGTACTCGTAATCGAACCATGCGTTCGATTTTCCCCGCCACTGCCGTCCACGGCGGGGAACTTAGGGTAAAAATGACTTGGACGGGTTCCGCCGGCCGAGCCCCCGCCGGGCGCCGACCCGCCAGGGCGAGTCGGCCTGCAGATGGGATCGGTTGCGAAACCACCACGACGACGCTTGTCTACTGCATGCCTCCCAACTTATGTTTCTTGGTCTCCTCCTTGAGATAACTCTTTACGTCGCGAGCGTTTTCCATCAACATCACTCGTTCGGCGATCGCCTGGCACTCGGCGAGGGTCACGCTGCGGCAAACGTGCTTGATTTCCGGGATGGCGCTGGGGGTGACGCTGAAATGCCGCAGGCCCATGCCCAGCAGGAGCATGGTGTACAGCGGGTTGCCGCTCATCTGCCCGCACATGTTGATGGGCACCGACTTGCGGTCGGCGGCCTGGATGGCCATGGCGATCAGCCGGAGCACGGCCGGATCGGCCGGGTTATACAGTCCGACCACGTCGCGGTTGCTGCGGTCGACCGCCAGGGTATATTGGATCAGGTCGTTGGTGCCGAGGCTCAAGAAATCGACGGCCTCCACGAAACGATCGATCATCAACACCGCGGCCGGGGTTTCCACCATCATCCCCACCGGCAGGTCGCGGTTGAAGGCCACCCTGTGCTCTTGCAGGTCTTCCATTACGTCGGCCAACACCATCTTTGCCTGCCGCAGCTCCAACAGGGTGGAAATCAGGGGAAACATGATCTCGATCGGCCCCAGCGCGCTGGCCCGCAGGGCGGCCCGCAACTGGGTGCGGAACAGCGGCAGATTGCGGAGCGCCAGCCGGATGCTGCGGAGTCCGAGGCAGGGGTTGTTTTCGTTGTCGGGCCGCGGCACGTTGGGCAACTTGTCGGCCCCCAAATCAAAGGTGCGGATCACCACCGGCTTGCCGGCCATGACCCGGAGCACCTGCGAGTAGGCCTGGAAGTGCACCTCCTCGGTCGGCTCAACCTCGCTTCCCAGGTAGAGGAACTCGGTGCGGTAGAGGCCGACCCCGTCGGCCCCGCGGTCGAAGCAGTGGTCGACTTCGTAAGGAAATTCGATGTTGCCCAACACCTGGATGCGGACGCCGTCGCGGGTTTCGGCGGGCAGGTCGCGGAGCGGTTCGAGCTTGGCGGCCAGGCTGCGGATCGCTTCGGCCTCGTGGCGGTAAAGGGCCAGCGTCTCCTCGTCGGGTTGGAGGATCACCAGGCCCTTGTCGCCGTCGATAATCACCAGGTCGCCGCCGGAGACCTCGGTGAGAAACGGTCCGGTGCCCACCACCGCCGGGATTTCCAGGGCCTCGGCCACGATGGCCGTATGACTGCCCGGCCCGCCGATCTCGGTGACGAAGCCGCGGACGAAGTTGCGATCCAGGCTGGAAGTCTCGCTGGGGGTCAGGTTGTGGGCCAACACCAGCACCGGCGAGGTGAGGTGGGCGATGCCCTCGCGGCGGCGACCCAGCAAGTGCCGCAGCAAGCGCTTCTCGATGTCGAAAATATCGGTGGCCCGCTCGGCCAGGTACGAAGTCTCGGCCCGCTGGAAGACCTGGGCGTAGCGCCGCAGGGTGTGGCTGACGGCATACTCGGGCGAGTAGTGCCGCTGGCGGATCATCTCGTCCAGTTCGTTGCGGAAGGGCGCGTCCTGGAGGATTTGCAGATGGGCCTCAAAAATGGCCCCATATTTCTCCCCCAATTCGGCAGCTACCCGCTCACGGTGATGGGCGATCTCGGCGGCCGAGGCGGCGATGGCTTTGTCGAGCCGTTCCAACTCGTCCACCACCGCGTCGCGCGACACGAACCGCCGCGGGATGCGAAATCCCTCGCTATCCATCACCAGGGCTTCGCCAATGGCCACTCCCGGTGAAACGGCAATCCCTTGTAGTTTCTGCATGAGCTCTAGGCGATTTCCTGGGCCGGGTCGCCGAAGTCGCCGGCAAAGACGGATTCCAGCGCGTCGAGGACCGCCGCTGCGTCCGGACCGTCCGCCTCCAGCCGTACGCTCTGGCCGGGCGGCACGTAGAGGGCCAGCATCTGCAGCACATCGGTCCCCGCGGCGCGACGCTCGTCCTTGATCAAGGTCACCGTCGATTGCGAGCGGCGCACCACCTCGGCAATGCCCACCGCAGTTCGAGCATGCAGGCCCACGGGATCGGTCACGACCACGGTCCGCGTCACTGTAGAATCCGCCATGAATCAACTACGGTCCGAACTGGTTGCTGTCGGCTTCGTCCAGGAGCTGCTGAATGTCCTGGGGGCTCTTGGCCTGCTTGAGGAACCGGCAGAAGGTGTCGTCGCGAAGCTGCCGAGCGATGTACTCCAACGCCCGCAAGTGATCGCCGGGCCGATCGGGCGGCGAAATCAACAGGAAGAACAAATGCACCACTTCGCCGTCGAGGCTGGCGAAATCGACTCCCCGGCTGCTCACCGCCACCGTGCCTACCAAATGCTCGACGCTGGAGTGCTTGGTGTGGGGGACGGCCACGCCGCGGCCGATGCCGGTGCTGCCCAACTCTTCGCGCTTCAAGACCGCCTTGACGATGTCGTCGAACTGGGCGGCGTCCACCTTGCCCGCCTGGCATAGCGACTGGACCATCTCCCGAATCGCCTTCTCCTTGTCCTGCACACTCAGCTCGGCCAGCAGAGCCTCGCGGCAAATAAAGTCGGCAAACTTCATTCCTCGTTTCTCCCTTCTTCAGGCGCGGCGGGCGGTTCCGTTGGGCGATGTCCCCCGCTGCGATGACGGTCCTGCACCCGCTCTTTGTGCTTCCTCAGTTGTTGTTCCATCTTTTCAATCACTGCGTCGACCGAGGCCACCAGGTTGTCGGACTGCCCGGTCGCCACAAACTCGTGCTTCTTGGCCGACACCTTCAAATCGACGGCCGGGGCGGCGGGATGCTCCAGATCGATGGTCAACTCAATCGAACTGACGCGATCGTACAGCCGGTTGAGGTGCTCGAACTTTTCCCGCAGGAGGGCTTGAGTGCTCTCGCTGACGTGCCCGTGCCGAGTGGAGATGTTAATCTGCACCGAGTCAACTCCTTAACTGCGGTTCGGCAAGGCAGCCGGGATAACCCACCGAGCTGCCCTACAGAACCTCGCTCCAAGGGTCCCTTATGCTTGCTACGACATGAGTCAAAACAGATCATTGCCACCGGAGGGGGGGCGTTTCGTCTTCAAGGCTAAACAACAAAAAGTTTTGCGTGGCCTGCCGGCCGCACCCAACAAACGGGTCATTGTACCGCACGGGCCGCATTGGCACAAATGCAACGCCGCGCCGATTCGACCCCGCGACTCGTCCCTTTCCAGTCTAGCTTCTGAGTATACCGGCGCAAGGGGGGGCGCAACATGCCATGATAGACCGGTGCGGCCTCTAAGACCTCGCGAGCCACTCGGGAAGGTGGTTACGTCTGGCCCCGCTGGTACCGCTTGGCCCGATCGACCACGCCGGGATCCTTGCTGGTGCGAATAACCACGTCCAACGCCCGATGGAACTCCGCCTGGTTCGGCTCGCGGAGCTCGCGATGGTGGGCCAGTTCCACCACGGTGGCACAGGCCTGCTGGGCAAAGGCGGGCTGGCCAAGATAAGGCGCCACGAAGCGGAGGGTCTCGATGCTGCGGATGGCATTGGCCCGTTTGATCACATAGTTTCGATCGTCATCCCCGGTGGCCATCGACATGGCCTTCTTCAGCAAGACCAACCGCTGGGCGTTCGAGCGGCCGTCCGGCAGCGCCGCCACCCGAATCAAGGCCCGCAAGGCCAGCAGCCTCCGCGGGGCATCGGGCTCGCTCCGCGCCAACGCGATCAGTTGCGGGGCCACCGAGGCATCCGGCCAGTAGCAGATGGCCGCGACGCCGGCCGCGTGGTGCCGCGGGTCCTTGTCGGCGATGGCCTCGGCCACAATTTTCAGGCTCGCGGGACCACCGACTCGCCCCAAGGTGGGCAATACGCTGACCTGGTCGGCAGCATTCAACCCCTTCCAGGCCTCCAGCAGTGGTCTCGCCCGCTGGCTCGCCTGAGGGATCCGCTTGCAGACGAACATGACCGCCTTTTCGGCCCAATCGCGCTCTGGTCCCGGCCTGGCCTTGAGCAGACCTTTGAGCATGGCCGGAATGTGCTTGGGCTTGGCGAGTTGCCCGAGAACCCTCATCGCCGCCGTCCGCACGTCGGCGTCATCGTCCAGGGCAGCCTTCAGGATTGCGGGGATCGTATCGCGGGCGCGGCGGGCCCCCAGCACCGCGAGCAGCTTGACTTTGGTCTCCGCGGGCGAGTGCTTCATTTGACCGACAAGGGCGGCGGTCACGTCCGGCCCCATCAATTGCACCAGGCTGGTGCGGGCGGCCGCTTTTTCGGACCCGGCCGCGTCCAACGTCCGCACCAGCAGGGGCACGTCGGCCGCGTTGCCTAGCGCGCCCAAGGCCCGCACCGCGGCCGCTCGCACTGCCTCTTGGCGGCTGTGGAGCATTTCCAGCACCGCCGGCCGGGCCGTGGTGTCGCCGCGGGTAGCCAGGGCGTCGAGCAAGGCGGCCTGGCCATCGGGCGGCAGTTTTGGCAATAGGGCCACAAATCGCCTGGTCGCCGCCGGACCTTTGGCCGCCTCGCGGACCTGCTGCAGTCCTAAGGCCCGCATGTCGCGGTCCTTGTCCAACAGCAGGTTGACCACCATGGGCACCAGATCGTCGCTTGAGGCGTCGGCGGCAACCGCCACTCCGCCAATGGCCAGGCACACCGTCAGACAAAACACAGCAAGCCGGTTCAGATCCCCTTGTTTCATGGTCACTCTTTCTTGCCGGCGGCCACCAACAGGCCGTGTGTGGCAGCCAAACGGATCAGCTTGGGCTGATCTTCGCCGCCAAGCGACTTGTAAATGGCAATCGCCTCAGCCTTCTTGCCATCGGCCAGCAATCGCTCAGCGGTGACCAGCAAGGCATCGGCCAGGGCCGGGTGGACCTCCTTGGAAGCCTTCTTCGTGCACGCGCTGAGGGCCCTGGCGGCTTCGGAATTACCGGTGTCGCCCAAGGCACACATCGCCGCCGAGGCGATCTTTGCATCGGCATCCGAAAGCAGGCTGGCCAGGGCTGACACGCTGGCGGCGTCGCGACGCACGCCCAGCGACCCGATCACCCCGATCTTCAGCGAACCGCTCAGCTTGGGCAGGGCGTCGCGCAGGGCACTGGCGGCTTCCGGGGCGGGAATCCGCTCCAGGGCGTAGCGGGCCATGTGTGAGTGGTCGTTGTCGGCCAGCAGCTCGGCCAGCACCGGGACCGAGGCCGCCGTGCCGATCAACATCAGCTTGCGGCAAACAAAATCCTTGGCGTCGCGGCTGGCGCCGGTCTTCAGCACGGCCGCCAAGCGGGGCTCCAGCTCCCTTTGCAGAGCGGCGTTGCTGTGCGCCGCCATTACCGCGTCGTCAATAGGTTTCAACAACTTCTGGTCGGTCCCCCAGTCGAAGCTCTTCAGGGCCTCAAAGGCCTTGTTCACCGCGGCCGCATCCGGCGGCGGATCGGCGGCCAGGGCTGCGCCGCTAAGTGCCGCTGGGGCGGTTGCCATCGCCAAGCACGTGCCGGTTTGATACCACATCATATTAGCTCCTGTTCTCGGATGAAATCTTGGAAATGTTGGGGTAAAGGCGTATACGACGACGGTTACAACTGCCAGGGTTGACGCCGGGCGCGGTCGAGCATGCGGTTGGCCACTTCATCGCCGGTGAACTCCTGCTTGGCCCGGTCCCACCGCAGCGAACGCTTCAAGTCGTAGGCGATGATGCCCATGTGCGCCAGCACGATCGTATTGACGGCCCGTTCGATGTCGCGAAACGGCTTCTCGCGGGTCTTGACGCAGTAGAGGAAGTCGCCGTAGATGCCCCCGTGCCCCTTGTAGGTCGGCACCGCCTTGGGCGGCCGCTTCTCGCCGGGCGTGCCGACAACCTGCAGGTTTTGCATGCCGGGATGGTTGTGGTACAGCAATAGGCCGGTGGGGTAACGGTAGGTCAGGAATTCTTTACCCTGCTGGTTGTTGTAGACCACTTCCACCGGCTGCAACTCGCGGACGTCCACGGCGAAGGTGGCGCCGCCGAAATGGTGGGCCCCCCAGTCGGTCATGCCGCCGCCCGAATAGTCGCGGTAGGACCGCCAGCTATTGCCGCCGGTCGAATAATTGCCGTCGCAACGCGAATGATTGTACGGCGCCCAGGGGGCCGGGCCGAGCCACATGTCCCAATCCATGCCGGGCGGAACCGGTTCGGCGGGCAAGTTGCAGGGCTGCGACAGCGGGCCCACGTTGACGTTGATCGACTTGATCGTGCCCAACTCGCCGCCCCAGCATTGATCCACCGTCTTCCGGTAGTCTTCCAAGACCCGCTGGCTGCCGCCGGAGACCACTCGGCTGTAACGCCGGGCCGCGGCGATCATCAGCGGGCCTTCCCGCAGGGTCCGCGTTTCGGGCTTCTGGCAATACACGTCCTTGCCCGCTCGGCAGGCCGCAATGACGATCAACGCGTGCCAATGATCGGGCGTGGCCACGTGGACCGCGTCGATGTCCGGCCGGGCCAGCACGTCGCGGAAGTCGTGGTAGACTTTGCAATCATGGTTCTTGTAGTGCCGATCCACCCGGCCCTTGGCGGCTTCGCCGACCTGCTTCCTTACGTCGCAGACGGCCACGTACTGAACGTCGCGGCGGCCGGTGAAGCTCTTCTGGTCGCCGGAGCCCATGTTGCCGATGCCGATGCCGGCCATGACGATCCGTTGGCTGGCCGGCGGCCGACCTTGGGCGCCCAGGGCGGCGGTGGTGATGACGTACGGGGCCGCGACCGTCAGGCTGGCCTTCTTCAAGAAGTCGCGGCGGGTAGTTTGAATGACTCTGCTCATCAGATTACCTCGTGGAGTAGCGTGGATGGGATGGCTTCGCTGGCTGCCCGTCCAAGGTGGAATTGCAAGGGCCCCGGGGTGGAAAGGCGTGGCTAGAGGTTGGGCGGGTAGGTCCGGGCGACCTGCGGTTCTGGGTGCCCAGGGCGCGCGTTCCACGTTCCGGGCCGCCGGGAATCACGCATGTTAGCAGGGCGGATTATAGCATATCCCCAGGCAAGATGCACTAGCAGCAGATCGTCTACCGATACAACTCAGGGAAGACGTCTTCCGGCAGCCCTTGCGAGCGGATCGCCCGGCGGATCTGGGCGAAGAAGTCGAACTTATAGCCGGCCACAACCTTTTCCGAAAGGCCCAACGCCGCGGCCGTCTCCTTGTTGGTCCAACCGCGGACCATCAGCAACTCGACGCACTTCAACCGTTCCCACTGGCCGCGGGAGCGGAA
This sequence comes from Planctomycetota bacterium, assembly GCA_021784975.1. Classification (GTDB taxonomy): domain Bacteria; phylum Planctomycetota; class Planctomycetia; order Pirellulales; family Thermoguttaceae; genus JAJYGU01. The sequence continues at coordinate 332 of JAJYGU010000387.1, read as the reverse complement.
ATGTTGCACCTGGGCGGCCACCGCGGCGGCGATGGCCTGCTCCTCCAGATGGCGGCGCTCGCCGCTGCGGGCCAGGCTGCTCGCCGGCCGATCCTTGCCGCGGGGCTCATCTCGGCTGGCACGCCCGCCCTCGGATACTAAAGGCAGGGCAGGCCGCCGGCCTTGCCGCCGTAGGTAGTCGATGAGCTTGTGGGCCGCGATCGAAAACAGATAGCTCTCCAACGGTTGAGCGCCGTCGTAATTCGGCAAACTGACGAGGAAACCGATGAAGGTCTCTTGCACGATGTCTTCCGCGGCGGTACGGTCGCCGGTGCGACTCTCCACGAACGCTC
>JAJYGU010000154.1 GCA_021784975.1 Planctomycetota bacterium | reverse complement strand
CGTCGGGGTAATCGATTTCGGTCGCCACCCCTTTGTAGTACGCCAGCTCGTTATCGACGTGCTTGAAATAGAACGGCTGCTGCGGATGGCAGCCCGCCAGAAGGGTCAAGGCGATCAGGACCAGCACGGGGACTGTCCCCTTCTGCGTACCGTTTGACGCAAAATTCGGTACAGGTGCCACGGCGGGGGAGGTCACATGCCGACTCATAAGCTTGCATCCCTATTCGGTTTGCCTCAAGGCAGCACACTGTTAGTGGGCACTGCGGTGTCGGAACCATCTTTCCCCCCTGCCGGTCCGCTGCGGGCCTGCGCAATAGCGCGTGGCCCCAGACGGAGCAACCGGCAAACTCTGTATCGGCAGCCCAATCGGTAAACTTTGACAGTTCTCTTTGATCGGTAAGCACAATTCATATTTCCTATATTCGCCCCCTTTTCCAAGCATCCATCGCTCCCCTTCTTCATCACGAAAATACGAAAGGACGAAAGCCACTCTCCCACGGCTTCCGTGCTTGGTTTCGCGTTTTCGTACCTTCGTGCTTTCGTGATTAGACATGTACCGGCGTAGCTTTGTCGATGAGTAGGGTGGGTCGAGCGGAGCGAGCCCCACCTTCCTTGTCCTATATGAAAGAGCGATTGCACGCCAACTTGATGATCGCACCACAAAATGGTACACTTGTACCAGTTATGAGTACGAGAACTGAGAATGATCCCCTCTCTGAAGCGCTTTTCAGCCGGAGCCGCCGGACGATTCTGGCACTTCTGTACGGCCACCCGGACCAGGACTTCTATCTGCGTCAGATTGTGCGAGTGGCAGGAGGTGGCCACGGGGCCATTCAGCGGGAACTGAAACATTTGTCGGAGGCGGGAATCATCGCTCGCCAACTACGGAACAATCAGGTCTTCTTCCGCGCGAACTCTGAGTGTCCGATTTTTGCCGAGATCAAGGCCATCGTGGTGAAGACCAATGGGGTGGCAAACGTCTTGAGATCGGCGCTGGGGCCGCTCGCGGCTCGGGTGCGAATGGCCTTCGTCTATGGTTCCCTGGCCGCAGGCCGACAGAAGTCCGGGAGCGATGTCGACCTGCTGATTGTCGGCGAGGTGGGATTTCGCGAGATTGTGGCCGGGCTGACGGAAGCCCAATCACAATTGGGGCGCGAGGTCAACCCGACGGTCTACGGAATAGAAGAGTTTCACGCCAGGCTGTCGGCCAAAAATCATTTCCTGGAAGACGTCCTGAAGCGGAAAAAGATCTTTCTGATCGGGGATCAAGGTGAGCTTGAAAGACTGGTTGCGGAACGCCTGGCTGACCGAGCATGAACCTAGTCGGCAGGAGATATCCGATCTGTTGACGTTGATTGCCCGTGATCTCAACGATTGCCAATCGCCCGGATTGAGTGCAGATTGGCAAATGGCGATCGCTTACAATGCGGCCCTTCAGGTTGCCGTCGCCGGCTTAGCCGCAGAGGGATATCGCCTCTCGCGCGAGTCCCATCATTATCGGGCGATTCAGTCACTCGCCTTCACGCTCGGTTGCGACACTACAACCATCACTCATCTGGAAGCGTTCCGCAAGAAGCGGAACATCAGCGACTACGAGCGCGCCGGGAGTGTCTCAGGCCGGGAGGCTTCCGAAATGCTGATGCTCGCCGAACATCTGCGCACCGAGCTGATCAGGTGGCTCGGGCACGCGCATCCCGATCTGGCGCCGCCAGGAGCGTAGGACGGCTTCTTTCCGAGCTCGAAGTCGGAGCGGCAGCGGTGAGGATTACCCCGGTCCATGCGTAGTGTCGACGTTGCCGAAACGCAACCTGGTTGTAAGTTGGCAGCACGGCACGCACTGCGAGCATCATGCAAGGAGCCGGCGGTGGGTTTCGTCAACAAGGCATAGCGCGGGCCAGGAATCGCTTGACGAGGCACTTGTCCTGACCGACACTTTCCCAGTTGGCGGTCGCGCCGAGTTTGGTGGAGCGCGGGCGTCTCGCCCGCCGCAGAGAAAGCGGGCGGGACGCCCGCGCTCCGGTCGCGGCCGCTGCTGGCTCATCCTTGCTCAAACACCAAATGATGAACGCCATGCGCCGACAAGGAACCTCTTCGCAGCCGCTGAGCTTCTGCGGCATGTTGTCGCGGGAGTTGTCGAGATTCATCGAGGCGGCCCGGCAGCCGGCCGCCTCACCCGCATCGAACATTCACTACCGCTCGCTGTCGATCGAGCCGTTGGAAGACCGCTGCCTGATGACCGCCGTCAGTTCGGCGGCGGTCGATTGGTTCCAGCAAGTGGCGACCGCCGCCGGACACGCCGGCACGGCCGTATGGACCACCAATTCCACCACGCCGACGGTGACCGACACGGTTACCGCCGCCCTCAACGCCTCGAACCAGTACGACTGGATCATCCAGTTCGACACCAACGCCCTGGCAGGCATCACCTCGGTGGCTCAGACCGGCAGCCTCTTGGCTGGCGCCGGCATCAACTTCGAGGTGATTTCCGGCTTGGGCCTTCCGGGCATGGTTCTGGCCCGGAGCACTGAGGCGTCGTATAGCACGGTTTGCAACTGGCTGTCGCACGACGCCAGCGTGGCCGACTACGAGGAGGACGCCTTCCGTTCGGCCGACGCCGCCTACACCAGTGTGGCCATCGACAAGACTTGGGGTCAGACCCAAATCGACGCCGCGGCCGCCGACAACAGCCTGGCCGCGGGCGGCCCGAAGGTGGTGGTGGCCGAGCTCGACACCGGCATCGATTACACCGACACCGCCCTGGCCAACTGTATTTGGACGAATCCCGAGGCGGCTGCCGGCGGCAGCGTTGATAACGGCGGCTTCGTCGGCGACGTCCACGGCTACAATTTCGTGGCCAACGACGGCAATCCCATGGACGACAACGGCCACGGCACCCACGTGGCCGGGATCATCGATTCGGTCTTCGACAGCAGCCCCAACACCGCCTCGTCGCTGTCGATCATGGCGGTGAAGTTCATGAACGCCGACGGCTCCGGCTACCTCTCCGACGCCATCCGGGCGATCAACTACGTGACCATGATGCGCACGCAGTATGACGTCAACGTGCGGGTCATCAACGCCAGTTGGGGCAGCACGACTTTCAGCGCCGACATGAACACCGCCATCCAGGCGGCCGGCAACGCCGGAATCCTCTTTGTGGCTGCCGCCGGAAACACGGGCACCAACAACGACGTGGCCCCGGAGTATCCCGCCAACAGCACCGCCACTAACGTGCTGGCCGTCGCCGCCAGCGACAAGAACGACCATCTGGCTAGCTTCAGCAACTATGGGCCCAGCACGGTGGACGTGGCTGCGCCCGGAGTGACCATCTACAGCACCCTGCCCGGCAATTTTTACGGGGCCTACTCGGGCACCAGCATGGCGGCCCCTTATGTATCGGCCGTGGCGGCCCTGTGCTGGGTGGCCGACCCCAACGCCACCGTGAGCCAGGTCCGCAACGCCGTCATTGACGGCTGCGACACCAACCCCGGCCTGACGGGTAATATCCTTAGCGGCGGGCGGGTCGACGCCTACAAAACGGTTGAGATCATCCGGTCGGAGACCCCGCAGGGTCCGACGATCGGCACGCTCAGCGCCTCGCTCTCCGACGTTTATGCGGGAAGCTCGGTAACACTCGCGGCAAATGGCATCGCCGCCGGCAGCAGCCCGATCACCTCCGTATCGTTCTATCAAGACACCAACGGCAACGGGCAGCTCGATAGCGGCGACAAGCTGGTCGGTACCACAAGTCAAATTATCGGCGGCCAGGCGAGCGTCAGCCTCGACACCTCCACTTACGCCGCCGGCCGCTATCAGTTCATTGCCGTGGCCACCGACGGCAATTCCCGTTCGGCCACCAGCTCGCCCGTCACCGTGACCGTGTGGCAGAACGACCACGGCACTAGCGCCGCCACCGCCAGCCCGGTGAGCATGGGCAGCACGGTTTCGGGAACGATCGAGATTGCCGGCGGGGTGGATTGGTACAAGTTCCAAGCCGTGGCCGGCACGACCTACACCTTCAGCACGCAATTAGGCACGCTCAGCGGCACGGTGCTCAATCTCTATGGCTCCGACGGCGCTACGGTCTTGTTGTCCAATGGCAGCGCTGCCGCGAACTCGGCCTCGAAGATCGCCTGGACGCCCACCACTAGCGGGACCTACTATCTCGTCGTCGCCGCAGGCGGCAGCGCCAAGACGGGCACGTACACCCTGAGCCTGCAATCGCAGACCGCCGGGCTGACCCTGGCGCCGATCCCCGATCAGACGATGTCGGCCGGCCAAACGAGGCTGGACGATACCCTCAGCGCCACCAATCCCAGCGGCGGCCGACTGACCTATAGCGCCAAGCTGCTAGTGCGCAACGCCAAGTCGGGCACGCTGGTGGCCATGATCGGCACCAAGGTGACGGCCAGCATGGCCGGCAACCGCTTGACGATCAACCGGCTGGCCAGTTACACCGGCGATTTCTACGTGCAAGTCAGCGTCAGCGACGGGGCGCATACGAGCACGCAGACCTTCCACGTGACGATCAGTCCCACCGCCACGGCGGCTTCGACCACGGCGGCCAGCACAGCTTCGGCCCGAACGGCCAGCCTGGCCTCGGAAAGCCTTCAGGTAGGCGCAGGGTTGCTGGGCGGAAGGCCGACGCTCGACCAGGATACCTTGGCCGCCGTGGACCGGCAGTACCAGTCGATGGCGGCAGAAGGGACCGGGAAGAACACTTCCGCTTCGCGGGTCGATCAAGCGGCTGATGGCGGCGATCCGTCGCAGACCTGTTTGGACCAGGTGGCCGCCTTGCGAGCCGAGGTGGCGGCCTTGCTGCAGGGCTGGCAGTCGCGGGAAGAGCAGGCCATCGACAGCTTCTTCGGCAACCTGGACGAGTGAAGCATGGTCCCCTCTCCCTCCCGGGAGAGGGCTAGGGTGAGGGGACTCACCGAGGACGATCAAATATTGCACGGCCTCCTTCGCGCCGCCCTCACCCCCTGCCCCTCTCCCAAAAGGAGAGGGGAGGCTCTCCTAAGAACATCCTACGCCAAATACGTCGGCTGGGTGATCCGCGTACCGCGGGGAAGCTTCGCCGCCAACTCCTCGGCGTCCAGGGCCATCAGCGGACTGATCTCCACCGGCACCTCGTCGCCTACCTCCGCGCCTGCCCGGCGGAGCCACGAGCGGTGCAGAGCCGTCAACAGCCCCTGAGCCGATTCCGGCGTGTCTTCCTTCGCCCCGCTGGCATTCTTGATCGGGGCGAAGGCGCTGCGGCGATCGACTTCCACCACAATCGGGTTTCGCGCCAACGGAATCAGGTCGAAAATGAAGCGTTCGAACTTGATGGCGTTGAGATCCGACGGCTCGATCTGCCGGCCGGTGGAATCGATGTGGGCCACTCTCTTGCGGGCAATGTGGAAGGGCAGGCCATGGCTAGCTTCCGAAAGTCGCCGCAGCAGGGCCACGTCGATCACGTGCACCGCGATGCTGCCCGCCCAAATCGTCAGCGAACCGTCGGCGCTCAGCCGCCTGGCCACGTCGTCGGGCAAGTCGCTATACTCGATCACCATCGTCTTGCCGTCGGCCTCGATCACGTTGCCGAGCCGTTCCAGGGGGTCGCGCTTGGCGACCACCTGGCTGGAAAGCTCCGAGCCGGCCAGCAGGTGATAGCCGATGAACTCCGGCCCGCAGATATCGACCAACGGGTTGTCGACCTGCAGGTAGAAGAGCTGCCGGATGCCGCGGCGGCGTAAGTCGTCGAGCACGCCGTTGCGGGCCGCCGCCTCCAAGAGGCCACCGTGTCCGTCGGGGCTGGTGGCAATGCGTCCGGGCGATTCCAAGAGCAGTCCGCCGGTGGCTGCATCCACCGCCGGCATCGACCCCTGGCAGAAGACGCGAAGCTCGTCGGGCGGCAGGCCGAAGCGATCGTGGGCGGCGAGAAAGACTGCCGTCTCCTCGTGCGTGGCCGGGCTGGTCATCACGTACAGGGGGATACGGACGCCGTGCCTCCGCGCTCGGGCGATGACCTTTTCGACGTGAATCTGAAACAGCGTCTTTCCGGAAACGGGCCCAATCGGGAACAGGCCCTTGGGTTGAGGAAAATCGAGCCGCGTACCCTGCCCGCCGGCCACCAACACCGCCCCGACCTCTCCGGCGTCCAGGGCCTGGTGGCCGCGGCGGCGGGCCTGCTCGGGAGTGAACGGGTTTTGCGTCGTGTCCAACCGGAAAGCCGGCGGCGGCGCGGTCCGCGCCAGCAGCGGGCGCAGGTCATCCCGCGAATCACGACGCTGGTAAAGTCGTCGAATCAGTTCGAAGTCGATCGCTCGAATCTGGGCGGCCAGCGACGCCTGCTGCTCCGCGTCCAACCGGTCCCAAAAGGCCAGCAAGTGTTGCTGGTCGTAAGGAGCGAGCCGCGCTGCAAGCTCGTCTTTCATCTCGATGACAGCCTTCTAGCTCGCCGGCTTGATGGGGCGGACCCAGATATTGCGGAATCGCACCGCCGAGCCGTGCTTCTGTAGTAGAATCGGCCCCGAAGTGGACCGGGTCTTTTCGTAGTTCGTCAGCGCCCGGTGCAAGGTCGGGCCGAGCGCCGGCGTATGGTTCTGAACCAGAACGCCGTTCCAGAAAACGGTGAAGCAGGCCGGGGCGAGGAGTTTATCCCCGGCGAACCGCGGGGCGGTGAAGGCCACATCGTAGGTCTGCCACTGGCCCGGCCTGCGGGCGGCGTTGACCATCGGCGGCGTCTGGCCGTAGATCGCCCCGGCAATGCCGTCGGCGGTTCGTAATGAGGCGTTTACGGTGGTCATCGTTGGAACTCCTGGCGGTGCCGAAGCTGGAAGTATCTGTAGCGCGGGCGAAAATGAGAGATTTGCCGGGACGACCATCACAACCCGAAGCGTAAGCGAGGCAGTAGCTTACGTCCCTCGCTTACGCTTCGGGTTACAATCGTTTCGGCCACCAACACGGCAATTTTCGCGGCAAACATGCCGATCGGCAACCGTCTTACGAATTCTTCCGCAGCCAAGCGTCGATATTGGCGATGGTCCAAGGTTGGCGTTGTTTGCGGCTGAGCATGGCGTCCGCCTCGGGGTCGCCGACGAAGCGCTCGCTTTCGGGGTTCCAGCGGAGCATGCGGCCAAGCAGCATGGCGATGTTGCCGATGTGCGGGATGGTGATCGTACGGTGGCCGGTCTCCGCCGGCGCGTAGCAAGGTTTGCGGGATTTCACGCAATCCAGGAAATTACGGTGCTCACCCCCCTTGCTGCCGTCGGTTCGCTTGACGATTTCGCTGGGGCGATAGAGCTTGACCTTTTGGGGGTCGATCTTGGCGTCGAGCATGGGGCGGCGGCTGGCCTTGAGCGACCCGCGCCAGCCATGGGATTCGATCCAGCCGTCGCTGCCTTCAAAGCGGATGCCCGGCTCGGGGGTTCGCCCGACGACCGGTCCCGCGTGCCGGACGTGGGGATCGAGATCGCCCTGGCCGGCCGAGAGGCGGAGCGTCACCCCATCGGCATACTGGTAGTGGACATCGAACGTCGGGGCGGTGTTGAAGACCGCATCGTGCGGTGGGAAGTCGCCTTTCCCTTCGACGGTCACCGGGCCGGTATGTTCGCTGTTATGGCCCCATTGGGCCAGGTCTACCAGGTGCGCGCCCCAGTCGGTAATCACCCCTCCGGAAAAGGCCAGGTTCCAGCGGAAGTTTCCATGGAGCCGGGCGGGGATGTAGGGCATCATGGGGGCCTGCCCAAGCCACATCTCATAGTTCAGCGTCGGCGGAGGCGGCTCCGGCGAACGCCTCTCGAAGGCTGCGCGGGCCTCGCGGCCGACCCGCGAGTTGTTATTGCCCGTGGGCAGCCGCACCTCGATGTGCTTGAGCCGGCCGATGACGCCGCCGCGCACCAATTCGATGAGGCGGATGTAGACGTCGATCGACCGATTCTCCGAGGCGGTTTGGAAGATCCGACCCGTTTGCTGCACGACGTCGCTGAGGATGCGGCCCTCCACCACGGTCAACGTCAGCGGCTTCTCGCAGATGACGTCCTTGCCCGCCTTGGCGGCCATAATCGACGGGATAACGTGCCAGTGATCGGGCGTGGCGATGCCCACCACGTCGAGATCCTTGCGGCGGATCAACTCGCGAAAGTCTCCGTGGGCGGCGCAACCCCCGCTGGTCCGGCGTGCTTTCCGGGCATAATGGGCGTCTACCTTCTCCTTGGCGGCCGCCAGTCGCTTCTGATCCACGTCACATACGGCGATAATTTGGGCGTCCGGGCAGCGGAAGACCTGGTCGAAGTTCCAGCCGGCGCCATGCTCGCCGCAGCCGATGTAACCGTAAATCACGCGGTTGCTCGGCGCGGTGGACCCGTCGAGGCCTAAAGCCGACGAAGGCACGACCAATGCCGCAGCCGCCGCCCCAAGGGACTCGCCAAGGAATTGCCGCCGAGAGCGCCGCTTCGCGGCCAGCCGCCACAAGACTCGTCGTGGTTCAGAGTGCACAGACACTGGCCCCTATTGGGGAGGTGGGAAGTCGAGATGTTGTCACTCTAGCGCACAATAGTCGGGGTGTCAACAATACGACGCAACCCGATGGGATCGCACACAAACTAACTCGGACAAAAGCGTAGCGGGCTGTAGGACGGCTCTCCAGCGCCGTCTTCTGACGGGTCGAGAGACCCGTGCCACGACCCGTCCCACGGAAGCACGGTATTATCGGCGGCCGTACTCGTCAGCTATTCGCCCTGGTCCTCATTTGCGACTCCACGCGGAGCCGCGTATGCCCAAACTGGGGGATGCGGCATACCGGCAATCGTCCTTGACCCTGCTTAATGATATGGATAGATTGCCTTGTTGGGGAGGGTTGTGCCGGCCTGAGCATCCTGGTTAATGAGAGGCTGGCCTCGCCGGTGGCACTACCGTCCGGCTATGCGGTGGGGGGCATCGCCGAGTGGCCAACAACATTGTAACCTCAAGGAAGGTGCGCTAGGGGTAAAGCTGCGCGCCTCTTTGGCTTCTCACTCGATACGAATCAACATGGAAGAATTTCTGTCACAGCTTTGGGATATATTGGGCACCATCTTCGGCGCCATTAGCCGGACGATCGAGCGGGCAATCACCAGCCTATTCGGCTCCTCTAACGCCCGCTTTCTCAAGAAGCTGCAACCGACCGTCGACGCCATCAGCGCCCTCGAACCGCAGTATCAGGCCTTGACGGATGCCGAGTTGAGGGAGCAAACCGTCAAGTTCCGCAAGCGTCTGGCGGCCGGGGAAACCCTCGACGACCTCTTGATCGAGGCGTTTGCCGTCTGCCGCGAGGCCGGTCGCCGCGTGCTGGGCATGCGGCACTACGACGTACAGTTGCTGGGCGGCATCGTGCTGCACCGCGGCAATATCGCCGAAATGGTGACCGGCGAAGGAAAGACGCTGGTGGCCACCCTGCCTGCCTACCTGAACGCCCTGGAAGGCAAGGGCGTCCACGTGGTCACGGTGAACGACTACCTTGCCCGCCGCGACATGGAATGGATGGGCCCGCTCTACATGTCGCTGGGGCTGACGGTGGGCACGATCCAGAGCGACATGCGGACCGACGATCGCCAGAAGGCCTACGAATGCGACATCACTTACGGCACCAACAACGAGTTCGGCTTCGACTATCTCCGCGACAACATGCGGCCGGCGGCCAAGGGCGACAACCGCTATCCGAAGGACTACCAGCAGTCGCAGGGTCCGCTGCACTTCGCCATCATCGACGAAGTGGACAACATCTTGATCGACGAAGCCCGCACGCCGCTGATTATCTCCGGCCCGGCCCATGACGACGTCACCCGCTATTCCAAGGCCGACCGCCTGGCCCGCCAACTGAAAAAGGGCGCCCATTTCGAGGTCGATGAGAAGCAACACACCGCCCACTTGACCGACGAAGGGGTACGGGTGGCCGAGCAACTGGCCGGAGTGGAGAGTTTTTACACCGCCGGACACATGGAGTGGCCGCACCTGATCGACAACGCCCTGAAGGCCCACCACCTCTACAAGCGCGACGTGAACTACGTGGTCAAGGGCGACGAGGTGGTGATCGTCGACGAGTTCACCGGGCGGCTAATGCCGGGGCGCAACTGGAGCGACGGGCTGCACCAGGCGGTCGAGGCCAAGGAAGGCGTGCGGGTGAAAGAGGAGAACCAGACCCTGGCCACCATCACCTTGCAGAACTTCTTCAAGCTCTACGACAAAATCTGCGGCATGACCGGCACGGCCATGACCGAGGCCGCCGAGTTCTGGAAGATCTACAAGCTTGACGTGATCGCCATTCCGACCAACAAGCCCTTGCAGCGGATCAACAACCCCGATGTGATCTACCGCACCGAACGCGAGAAGTACACCGCCATCGCCGACGAGATCGAGCGGATGAACAAGTGGGACGTGCTGGTGAACGAAAAAGACGAGGAGTATCTGGGCCGCATCATCCATGAAACCGACCAAAACCTGGAGTTCCAGGCGAAAGGGGGCAAGGACCGCGAAACCATCGCCAAGAGCAAGATCAAAGAGGTCCAGCGCCGCGGCCGCCCGATCCTGGTGGGCACGGTTTCCATCGAACGGAGCGAATTGATTTCCGGGATGCTGGAAAAACGCGGCATTACGCACCAGGTTCTGAATGCCAAGCACCATCAGCGCGAGGCCGAGATCGTCGCCCAGGCCGGCCGGCTGAGCGCGGTGACCATCGCCACCAATATGGCCGGCCGCGGTACCGACATCATCCTCGGCGGCAACCCGGAGGCCATGGCCTGGTCGCGGCTGCAAGAAAAGTATCCCACCCGGCTGGAAGTGCCCCAGGAGGAATGGGATGCCCTGGTCCGCGAGATCGAGCAGCGCGAGCAGACGAAGGCCGAAGGCCGGGTGGTGGCCGAGATGGGCGGGCTGCACATCCTCGGCTCGGAACGGCACGAGGCCCGCCGCATCGACTTGCAGCTCCGCGGCCGTTGCGGACGGCAAGGCGACCCCGGCAGCAGCCGCTTCTTCCTCTCCTTGGAAGACGATTTAATGCGGATCTTTGCGGGCGAATGGGTCAAAAATGTGCTGACCCGGCTGGGCATGCAGGAAGGCGAAGCCATCGAAAGCCGCATGGTCTCCCGCCGCATCGAAGGCGCCCAGAAGAAAGTCGAAGAGCGCAACTTCGACATCCGTAAGAACCTGCTCGAATACGACGAGGTAATGGACGAACAGCGCAAGCGGGTCTACGGCTACCGGCAAAACATCCTCGATGGGGCCAATTGCCGGGAGCTGATCCTGGAGATGATCGACCAGCAAATCGAGCACTACCTCGACCAATTCCTCGACAAGAATTATGGGACCGAGACGTTCGCCGGCTGGGCGAGTAAGGAGTTGGCGGTTGAGTTGGAAGCCCGCGATTTTCGCGGTCTCGATTTCGCTTCGGCCGAGACCCTGGCCCGCGAAAATGCCGAGCGATTGGCGGAAGGGCAGGTGCTGGAAGCGATCGAGGAGAATCTGCCCGCCGAAGAGGAGGCCTCGGAATGGAACTGGGAGGCGCTGGCCAAGGCGGTCAATACCCGCTGGCACTTGAGCCTCCGCGACCGCGACCTGAAGCAACTCGGCCGCGATCAGGTGGGCGATTTTCTTATCGAACGTGCCCGGGCCGCCATTGAGAAGATCGACCTGAGCGATGGCGAGCGGTTCCTGCAGCCCGATTTCAGCGTGCAGACCGCCTGCGGCTGGGTGAAGTACAAGTTCGGCATCGATCTGCCGCCGGCCGAAGTCGCTGCTCTGGAACCGGCCGCGTTCAAGCAACTGGTGAAAGAGCAGGCGGAGGCCGCCTACCGGGAAAAGGAGTGCGCCTACCCGGTGATGGCCGGGCTGTACCACTTCACCACCCGCGACGCCGGCGGGCACAAGCGCTACGACCGCGAGGCCTTGGCCCAATGGGCCCACGAGCGGTTCCAGGTGGATCTCAGCCTTGAGGACCTCAAGAACAAGCAACGCGACGAGATTCGGGCGGTGTTGATCGATCGCAGCCGCGAGTTTTCCGCCGGCCAGGATCCGGCCCTGACCGAAGCCCGCGCCTGGCTCGATCGGATCTTCGACTGCGATGCGGTTCCGGAAGACAAGGCACTGCGCAAGGCCGATGAAGAAGGGCGGCTCGGCGAATTGTCGGCGTGGCTGGCGGAGAGCTACGGCTACCAGTTGCCGCCGGAGGAGATGCTTCGCTGCAGCCCCGAGCGGCTGCGCCGGCACCTGACCACGGCCGTCGAGGACCGCTTCCGACCGGAGATGCGGAAGATGGAGCGGGCCCTGGTGCTGCAATTGCTCGACGCAGCTTGGAAAGACCACCTGCTCACCATGGACCACTTGCGGAGCAGCGTGGGCTTGCGGGGCTACGCCCAGATCGATCCCAAGGTGGAGTACAAGCGGGAGGGCATGCACATCTTCGACGCCATGTGGACCTCCTTGGGCGAGCGGGTGACCGACTTGATCTACCGGATGGAGCAGCTCGACGAGAGTTTCGTGGGCTCGACCTGGAGCGAGGCCGAGGCGATCCACCAGGACGCCCAATCGGCCGGCGAGATCGCTGCCCAGCAACAGGCGGCCATCGACGGTACGGAGGTCGACCACAAGCCCCAGCCCATCCGCAACCGCCAGCAGCGGGTCGGCCGCAACGACCCCTGTCCCTGCGGTAGCGGCAAGAAGTTCAAGAACTGCTGCATGCGCAAGGGCGGAGTGGGGGTGGGATAAGGGAGAGGAGATGCGTATTCCCGGCGCGGATCGAGCGATTATCTCTCGAGAGAAGATCGTCGAGTACCTGTTGAATCTCGACCACCCCGATGGCGGTTCAAAGGCAGAGCTGCTCGCCCGCGCTGGTTTTGCGGCGAATCGGCCCGAGGAACTTGAACAGGCTTTGCGTGCGCAGCATCTTTCCTTGGACGCGAACAAAGGCAAGCCGTCTGCATTTGGAGAGAAGTACGAGATTATTGGTCCGCTGACAGGCGCAGCGGGCCGCGTGATAGTTCGCTCAGTATGGATCATTCGAGCGGGAGAGGCTGCCGCACGTTTGATTACACTCGTCCCGGAGAAATGAAATGATCGCTCTGTACGATCGCGTCATTGTGACAAAGCGAATTCCCGAAGAGAATTTGTCCGCCGGTGACGTCGGCACGGTGGTGGAAGAATACCGCGATCCCCAGGATAAGATCGTCGGCTACGAACTGGAGATATTTTCCGCTGATGGACACACCTTGGCGGTATCTTCCGTGCCCGTTGCGGCCGTGCGCGAGGCAACGTCTGCCGATCGGTTATGTTCGCGTGCAGAAACGGCTACGATGTGATCGGAGGGTCACAATCTAGGAAGAGTGATGTTGGGCGATGCCGAAAGGCGGAGATCATGCGCGGTCGATATGTTCTGGCGGCCATGGCTTCGTTCATCCTCACAGCGACTGCGGCGGCGGCCGTCAACTTGAGCCGGATCGACCGATCTCTTGTCAAGGAGCCGGCCTACGAGTCGAAGCGCCCGCAATACTGCTTGTTGGTGTTCGGGCAGGAAACGCGAACCCGGGTCTGGCTTGTGCTCGACGGCGATATGCTCTATCTCGACCGCCATGGCAACGGCGACCTGACGGATCCGGATGATCGCATCTCGCCCCATCATGTCTGGCATCGGTCGAAAGAGCGACCCAATATTGAGGTGATACGGGGATTCTTTCTTCGCACCACGCCGAAAGGTGGGCCTGAAGGTGGCCCAAAACCCGTCCTTACCTGTATGCCCGACGTTACAGCGTTGATCGTGGAGCAAATCGTTCCGAGCGACGATGAGCCAAACAAGTCTCTGCTAGAGCTGCGTCGGAAGAAGCCTTTTTGGGTTTGCACTGGCTCGGCCAGCGGCTGGGAGCAGGGGGCGCACGTTGCCTTTGCCGACCAACCGGGCAACGCGCCGATTCTGCACTTCTTCGGTCCACAGCAGGTCACATGGGACGATCCTAAGCCGTTGAAATTCCAGAAGGGCGAGATGGCCCGCTTCCTTGTCGGCCTCTGGACTCCGGGACTCGGTGGCGACGTTGGAACGGTGAGCCTTCCCAACACCTGCCGCGCCGTGGCTGAGGTGGAGTTCCCTGCCGGCTGGTTGGGGAACGCGGCTGCCCACCGGCGCGTTGAACTGAAAGATCCGGGAGGCTGAATGCAGGGCCGCCTCGAGGGCTCGTGTCGAGTCCCGTTTAGCGTTGGCGAGGGAATCGCGCACGTTTCCTTCTTGGTCGAGGGGCTGCCAAATGTCAGCGTAACGCCTTTGATCCTCCAAGAGTCCGTTCAAGAGATGGGAGTGTCGACGGCGTTGATCTGGTACGGTGGACCGGCCTTGGGTGTGCTGGTGGCCTTGGCGCTCGCCCGGTTGGTCGTCCGCAGGAGGCGAAGCCTCACTCGGAAGCGTACTGCCGCTGCTCCTGTCGAGAGAAATTGACCCCGGCATGCCATACCTGCTCAACCTCATCTATCTGCTCTTGCTCGTCTTTAGCCTGCCCTGGTTCGTCTGGCAGTCGTTGCGGAAAGGGAAATATCGCCAGGGGTACGGGGCCAAGTTTCTGGGGCTGGCGCCGCGGCGGGTTTCGGACAAGAAGTGCTTGTGGTTGCACGCCGTGAGCGTGGGCGAGGTGAACCTGTTGGCCCCGCTGTTGAAGCAGATCGAAAAGGAGCGGCCGGAGTGGGAGTGCGTCATCTCAACGACCACCGTGACCGGCATGGAGTTGGCCAAGAAAAAGTATTCGCAATACATGGTCTTCTACTGCCCGCTCGATTTCTCCTGGGCGGTGGCGGCGGCCGTGCGGCGGATCCGGCCAAGGCTCTTGGTGCTGGCTGAATTGGAATTATGGCCGAACCTGATCCGGGCGGCAAAACATTTTGGGGCCGGCGTGGCGGTCATCAATGGGCGACTGAGCCCGCACAGCTTTCGCGGCTATCGGCGGATCCGGCCCTTCGTGGCCGGCGTGCTGCGCGAGATCGACCTGTTGGCGATCCAGGACGAGACCTACGCCGAGCGATTTCGCCAGTTGGGCGCCCGGACGGAAGCGATCCATGTCACCGGCTCGATGAAGTATGACGGCGCGCAGACCGACCGCAACAACCCCAAAACTCAGCGTCTAGCTGCCCTGGCGGGCATTGACGACGACATTGTCTTCCTGGCCGGCAGCACGCAGGAGCCCGAGGAGGTGGCGGTGTTGGACGTGTTTCGCGCACTGGCTGCCCAATGGCCGCGCTTGCGCTTGGTGCTAGTTCCCCGTCACGCCGACCGCTTCGAGGCGGTGGCAAGGCTGATTGACGCATCTGGCTTGCCGTGGCAGCGGCGGACGGAACTGGGAAAGGCGGAGGGTGGAGGGCGGGAGGCGGAAGGGAAATCGCATGCTTCCGCTCTCGGCCTTCCGCCTTCCGCCCTCCCCCGCGTCCTTCTGGTCGACGTGGTGGGCGAACTGGGGGCATGGTGGGGCACCGCCGACATCGCCTTTGTCGGCGGCAGCCTGGGAAACCGCGGCGGGCAGAACATGATCGAACCCGCCGCCTACGGGGCCGCCGTCTCCTTCGGTCCCAACACGCGGAATTTCCGCGACATTGTCCTTTCCATGCTTGAGCACGACGCTGCCGTGGTCGTCAACGATGGCCGGGGTCTTGCTCAGTTTGTACGGCGCTGCCTCGAGCAGCCCGAGTATGCCGCCGCGTTGGGCCGGCGGGCACAAGCGTTCGTCTCTTCACAATTAGGCGCCACCGAGCGGACGTTACGGCTTCTGGAGAGCTTGGAAAAGACAACTCGACCGCAGCGGCAGGCAGCGGTGGCGGTTCAGAAGCGACGCGAAACCCTCTGCGCCGCCCAGTTGGCCAATCTGCGGCCAGCCGAAGGGAGAGAAACCAAAACGCTGGAACCCGACGCCTAGGGCCTTCACACCTTTTATGCCGTTCACACCCTTCAAACTCCTTGGGTTTCCGAGTTGCACCCCGGCCGGCCAAACACCCGATAGCGGGGGACCAAGCGCGGGGCCAAGCGATCTGTCTTCCCACGCGCCGTTGCATCGCTTTCCTGTACCCCTATAATCAGTATTTCAGTATTCGGCGAGCGCGGAAATCATTCTAGGAGGAACCTTCGTGGCACAGGGCAAGTTCTTGTTCACCAGCGAGTCCGTCAGCATGGGGCATCCCGATAAGCTGGCCGACCAGATCTCGGATGGCGTCCTCGATGCGCTGTTCGCCCAAGACCCGTACAGCCGGGTGGCCTGCGAGACGATGGTCACCACCGGAGTGGCTATCGTAGCCGGGGAAATCACCACCAAGGCGGTGGTCGACTATCCGTCGGTGGTGCGGCAGGTCATTTCCGATGTGGGCTACGTCGACGATAGGATGGGCATTTGCGCCGACACCTGCGCGGTGATGCTTTCCATCGACCGCCAGAGCCCGGACATCGCCATGGGCGTCAACGAAGACGCCGCGAAAGGGAAGGACATCGGCGCCGGCGATCAAGGGTTGATGTTCGGCTACGCTTGTGACGACACCCCGGAGTTGATGCCGCTGCCGATCGCGCTGGCGCATCGGATCCTCAATCGGCTCACCGTGGCCCGGCAGAAGGCGGAGGTTGCCTGGTTGCGGCCCGACAGCAAGAGCCAGGTGACCGTGGAGTATGCCAGCAACAAGCCGGCGCGGATCGACACGGTGGTGGTCTCCACGCAGCACGCGCCCGAGGTCTGCCAGAAAGAAATTCGCCAGTTCGTCATCGACCAGATCGTCAATCCGTTGCTTCCCAAGGAACTGGTCAACGGCAGGATCGTCTACCACGTCAACCCCACCGGCCGATTCGAGGTGGGCGGACCGCTCGGGGATTGCGGCTTGACCGGGCGGAAGATCATCGTCGATACCTACGGCGGCTGGGCCCGACACGGCGGTGGCGCCTTTAGCGGCAAGGACCCGACCAAGGTTGACCGCAGTGCGGCTTACATGGCCCGCCACGTCGCCAAGAACATCGTGGCCGCCGGATTGGCCGATCGCTGCGAAGTGCAGTTGGCCTATGCCATCGGCGTCTGTGAGCCGGTGAGCGTGCTGGTCGATACGGAGGGGACCGGCAAGGTGAACGACGACAAGCTCTGCCAAGTGGTCCGCCAGGTGTTCCCGTTGACGCCCGGCGGAATCATCCAGTATCTGGATCTGCGGCGGCCGATCTATCGCAAGACGGCATCGGGCGGACATTTCGGCCGCAACGATCCTGAGTTCACCTGGGAAAAGACGCATCGCGTCGCGGATCTGGCTGCGGCGGTGGGACGCTAGCGGGACACATGAGCAGCGAGCGTTTGTGGAGCCTGGATGGCGGCCTGAATGGGTTGCCGGCCGTCATCGCTGGCTGGATGTCGGCCGGGCTGTTGGGTTTGCTGAGTGCGGCGGCAGTGGTTCTGGCGGCCCGGCGGCT
>JAJYGU010000316.1 GCA_021784975.1 Planctomycetota bacterium | reverse complement strand
ATCGCCTCTTCGTGCTCCACCACCACCACCGTGTTGCCGCGGTCGCGGAGCCGGCCAATTGCACCGAGCAGTTGGCGGACGTCGCGGGGGTGCAGCCCGATCGACGGCTCGTCGAGCACGTAGAGCATGTTGACCAGGCTCGATCCCAGGGCCGAGGTCAGAGCCACCCGACGGGCTTCGCCGCCGCTGAGGGTCCGCAGGGTCCGGTCCAGGGCGAGGTAGCCCAAGCCGACGGCTTCGAGGAAGCCGAGCCGGACCTGCACTTGTTCCATCATGGTGCGGCCCACTTGCCGTTGCCAGTCGGGCAGTGCCAGGTTGCGGAAGAAGGCGGCGGCGTCCTGGGCCTTCATGGCGCACAACTCGCCGAGGTTCTTGCCGCCGATCCGCGCCGCCAACGCCTCCGGCCGCAACCGGGTGCCGCCACACGCCGGGCAAGGGCGGAAACTCCGCCAGCGGCTCAGGAACACGCGGATGTGCATCTTATATTTCCGCCGCTCCAACCAGGCGAAAAAACCCTCTAAGCCGCCAAAATCGCGATCCGGCACCCCGTGCAAGATCAACTGGCGGCAACGCTCCGACAACTGGCGGTACGGCACATCCGCGGGAATGTCGTAGTCGGAGGCCAAGGCCAGCAGCTCTTCCAATTCATGCGCATAGGCGGGGGTGTTCCAGGGGGCAATCGCCCCGTCACGCAGCGATTTGGCGGCGTCGGGCACGACCAGGTCCAGGTCGATGCCGATCACGTTGCCAAAACCTTCGCACTGCGGGCAGGCCCCCAACGGGCTGTTGAAGCTGTACAATCGCGGCTCGGGTTGGGGATACTCGATGCCGCAATCGCCGCAGGCGAGCTGCTCGCTGAAACCCAATCGCCTCCACGAACCACTAGCGCCGTCTTCCACGAAGACATAGCACCGCCCCCGCCCTTTGGTGAACGCCGTCTCCAGCGAATCCCGCAGCCGGCTCTCACTGGCGCTGCCGGCGGCCAACCGATCGACCACCGCGTAGGCCGAGGGCGAAGGCTGGGGGACTGTCCCAATTTTCGTGTCAATGAAAATGGGACTGTCCCCTTTAGCCAGAGTGGAAGTTGTCGCCGGCTCGGGCCTTGCGGTTACGTCCAGGTTTACCAACTGGCCATCAATGATCGCCCGCACGAATCCATCCTCGCGCATGGCCGCGATCATCGGTTCCTCGCCAATCCGCTCAGGCGACTCCCAGCGAAACGCGACCAGGTAGCGAGTGCCGGCCGGCAGCCCGGCCAGCGTTTCGGCGGTGGTCTGCGGCGAGTCGCAACGAACTTCCTGCCCGCATCGGCGACAGAATACATGGCCGATCTTGGCGAACAAGAGCCGCAGGTAGTCGGTAGTTTCGGTGGCCGTACCCACGGTCGACCGGCTCGACCGGCTCACGTTCTTGCTGGTCACGGCGATGGCCGGCGGGATGCCCTCGATGCGATCGGCCTCCGGCTTCTCCAATCGCTGGAGGAACTGCCGGGTGTAGGCGGAAAAGCTCTCGATATAGCGGCGCTGCCCTTCCGCGTAGAGCGTGTCCAGGGCCAGACTGCTCTTGCCGCTGCCGCTGAGTCCGCACAGCACCACCAGCTTCCGATGGGGGATGTCGAGATCGATGGCCTTCAGGTTATGGACCCGCACCCCGCGTAACGAGATATGATCCGTGCCACTCATAGCCATGCCCGGCGAACTGTCTCGACAACTGCCCAAACTAATTATTTTATCACCGGCCTACCGTGTCCGTCCACGAGGGCAACGACCTGTGGCATGGGCTTCCAGCCCATGGGGACGCCACAGTCGGGATGGCCGTATCACTTCCAGCAATCACCTCGGGCCGGTGGTTGACCGCCTGAGCGAGAAACGGTATCTTAAAATGGTGTCGACGCTCGATTGGTGCATGGATGGGCAAGCGTCTTTAACTGGCAGGATCGGAGGCGAGCAAAGCGAAGCAATTCGGTAGTTCACGAGCCTCGCGATAACCATTTCTAGGGGGATTGCAAATAAGGCAGATGCTCCCATAGGGAAAGAAAGCACGAGCAACTTCGGGGCGTGGCGCAGTCTGGCTAGCGCGTCTGAATGGGGTTCAGAAGGTCGCAAGTTCGAATCTTGTCGCCCCGACATTTGAATCTGTATCATCCGAAGAAGATGGGCTATGCCGGCCACGCAACGGCGGTATCCGCTGGACGAATTCGCCCGACGCGGTGAGGCTGCGTACGAGCAACAGATCGCACCACGGCTCGCTGCCAGCAACGAAGGGAAGTTTGTCGCCATCGACATTGAGACGGGCGCCTATGAGGTGGACGACCAGGAGTTGGCAGCCTCGCGTCGTCTGCGGGCGCGTGTTCCAGACGCCCAAATCTGGATGAAGCGGATTGGATCGCCTTACGTTCATCGCTTCGGTTGCCGCGCCGCTGGGCGGCCAGGGCCATGATCGTGGGGTTCGTCACCGCCCGACGCGAGGCAATCGTTTCGCTGACGGTTTGTGGCCCTCACCATCAGCAAGACGAAGTGCGGGCTCTCGTAGATACAGGCTTCACCGGCGAGTTGACGCTTCCGTCCCGGCTCATCACTCAATTGGGACTACCCTGGGACCACGCCGACCACGGAATTCTGGCAGATGGAAGTGAGACGGACTTCGACGTCTATGCGGCGACCGTAATTTGGGACGGAATCCGGCGGCTCATCACCGTCGGTGCGGTAGAGGGCCTGCCACTAGTCGGCATGACGCTCCTGGACGGCTATGAGCTCAAAGTGTTGGTTCACTCCGGCGGAACAGTCACCATAAGGCCCCTCGGCGACGGCGAAGGCTGCGTATGAGCCTTCGCGGCAGGGCACGGGCAAAAAACGCGCGGGGCAACCGAATCGGCGAAACCCGCGCAACCGGCTGCTCCTTCGTCGGTGGTCGGTGCAGAGGAGGGCTGACGGACGCGGTCGACAGCGCGTTTATACGCTCTTCGTCAGCCACCTTCTCGATTCTCCGTTGCCATGACGCCACGACCGGCAAGGGCAAGAGTCCGAGCGTCGAGAAGGCCGTTTCCAAGGCCCCTGATGTCGATTTCTGGTAGAAACCGGGCGTCAGAAGACCTACCCCGTGGCGCGCGGCCGCCTGTGTTTCTTTGGCGCAACGGACAAAGAAAATCATGTTGCGCGCCGGGTTGCCCAGCCTCTCTATTCCCCTCCCGACGGGGCGTTAGTAGAATGGGACCTCGCGGAGCGATCTACGTCCGCAAGCCTCGAAGCGAAAGGTCGGTCGTTTTGCGGATGAGACTATGAACGTCGTCCTGCTACGAATCGGCATCGACACTGGCTCCGGCGGCATTCACGGCCCACTATTCGCTGACGGGACATTTGAGTACCTTCCAATTCCTGATGGGCAAGCCGTTGACGAGCGCACATACGGTAACACCGTGGGCAGGCATGGCCGAAAACTGGTTGATTACTTTCCGGTGTCCATGCGGAATCGAATGGCCAATCAGCCCATGCACGTTGACCCGGAATTCGACACCTTCACCTATGGCGACCCGACCGCGCCCAAAGCCGGATTGCGGCACTTGAAAGCCGGCGATTTGCTCGTCTTCTACTGCGGGTTGCAAGGATGGGATTTTGCTTCCGATCCGGCCCTCTACCTGATGGGCTTCTTCGAGGTCGAGCGAGCCGGCAGGGCAACCGACTTCACCGAGTCGGAGTTGGACCTGTTGTTTTCACGGAATTTC
>JAJYGU010000342.1 GCA_021784975.1 Planctomycetota bacterium | reverse complement strand
TTTTCTCGGCCGGCGTCTTGACGCTGGCGGGCTGCTGACCGGGGCGACGCAGGTCCGCGTCGGACCTGAGGGTGCCGCGTGTCCAGCAGCCGGCGGTTTGCGCGCCCGGTGCTGCCGACTAGTTGATCGCGCCGCAGCAGGAAGCTCCGGTTGGAGTCCATTCGGCCGAGGAGCCGGAATCATTGACCGCGGAGGACGCCGGGGACACCGCGGGAAGAGACGCAATGCAAATTGAAAAATGAAAACTGCCAAGTGGCCCTCATCCCTGATCCCTAATCCTTCACCCCCTGCCCGTTGAGCCGGTGGCGGGCAAGAACCGCGGCCCCGAGGGCGCAGCTCAGTTGCGGTTGCGGCACTACGGCAAGCGGCGCGCCGA
This sequence comes from Planctomycetota bacterium, assembly GCA_021784975.1. Lineage (GTDB taxonomy): Bacteria > Planctomycetota > Planctomycetia > Pirellulales > Thermoguttaceae > JAJYGU01. The sequence goes on along the minus strand of JAJYGU010000342.1, from coordinate 3,380 downwards.
GGGCGGCGGTCAGGGCGGTCTCCATGCCCGGCACCAGGGCTACTCCGCCGGTGAGCACGACCGGCGGCGATACATTCCGTCCGCTCATCGCCCCGACCCGAGCGGCAATCGAGTTGAGCACGCCGGCCACGATGTCCGCCGGCATCACGCCCGAGGCCAGCAACCCCACGATCTCGGTCTCGGCGAAGACCACGCACATGCTGCTAATCAGGGCCGGATCGCGGCTGCGGGCGGCCAACTCTCCCAGGCAGGCCAGCCGCACGCCGAGTTGGGTGGCCACCATTTCCAGGAACCGGCCGGTGCCGGCGGCGCAGCGGTCGTTCATCACGAAATCGGCCACCGCCCCGTCGGCGTGCAGCCGCAAGAGCTTGCTGTCCTGGCCGCCGATGTCGATGACGGTTCGCGCCTCCGGCACTTGCCGCCGGACTCCCCAGGCCTGGCAGGTGATTTCGGTGATGGTGGCGTCGGCGGCCCGGATCAGCTTGCGGCCGTAACCGGTGGCCACCACCGCGGCGACCTGGCCGCGGTCGAGGCCGTTTTCCCGCAGCAGCCGGGCCAGCAGCGCATCGGCCAGGGCATCCTGCTCGACGCCCTGATCGACGACGCCGGCGGTGACGACGCTGCCGGCGGCTGCGTCGAGCAGCACGATCTTGGTGGTCCGCGATCCAGCGTCAATTCCGGCACAAATCATCGATGGCATTGTCCGTCCCCTCTCCCGCAAGCGGGAGAGGGGTTAGGGGTGAGGGCGGTTAGAACGAGAAGTGAGGGCAGAATTCTGAAACATCCTCCAACGATGCTCGGTCATCTCTCTGACGCCCGCGACTGCCGCACCGCCTCGACCAGTGCCTCCAGCCGGGTACGGAGGGTCGGCTCCATGGCGTCGGTTAGCGGCGGCGTCTCGATCTCCAGCCAAGGCAGTCGCATTCTCGTTCGCACCACCTCGCCGATCAGGCTGGCCTCCAGGGCACAGTGGCTCGCGCCGGGGATCCGCGAAATCACCACCGCCTCGGCGCCAAAGCGGCTGGCCTCGGCACAGATCCGCTCCGCCCGGTCTACGGCCGAACCGACCATCGGATCGGCCAAGGCCATCCGGGCCAGGGCCTCCAAGGGAGCCAAGTCGGTAGGGATCTCGTCCAGGGCGTGGCAGAACATGTAATCCGTGCCGCACACCCGGCCGCCGACGTCCTCCAACAGGTTCATCACCCGCAGGTCGGCCACCGGGTTCACCCAGAACACTCGGGCTGCCCCAGGCGCCAGCACCCCGATTCTCGCCTCCACCCGCCGATGCACCTCGGCGATCAACTCGTCGAGCACGCCCAGCGACTCATTCTGATTGGAACAGAAATGAATTGCAAGCATCTCGGCAATCAAGAGTTCCAACGCCGGCAAGGGACACGGATCGCTGCGGAACGTCAATTCGCGGAGCTCGGCGAGGCGACGGCGGACCTCGTTGGCCCGGCGGATGCCGGCCGCCAGCCGTTGGTCGCTCAAAGGCCGCGTCGAAGCAAGGTGGCCGCCTTTTGGAGCGCGGGCGTCTCGCCCGCATTCTTGCCGGCGGGCGAGACGCCCGCGCTCCGGCTGCCCGGCGTACGCCTCCAGCGCGCCGCGCAGGCGTCCCAGTTCCTCTTTGACAAAAGCCACCTGAGCGGCGGGGGCGCGAAAGCCGCCGGGCAATGTCACGGCGGGTTCGTGGGCCTCGGGATGGCGGCGATGCGGGATCTCCCACCACAGCACCGGAAAACCCAGCGACTCCAGCCGTTGGGCGATGGCCGAAAAGTCGTCGCAGGTGGCTCCGACGCTGCAGGTAAGCAGCCCCGGGATGGGAAAGCGGTTGCGCCGTACAAACGCGCCCAGCATCGCCCGGACCGGACAGAACGAATCGTCGATCCCCAGGGCATCGGCGGCCTCCAATAGCCCGCCTTGGTTCTCCAACAGGCAGGGGAGCCACCATGCGCCGTCAGGGTAGAAAGCGACGAGATTATCCAGGGCGTAGGCCATCACCGGCACAGTGCCCAGGTCTTTCATGGTGCCCACCAGCTTCTTGCCCGCCGCCAGGCTGGCTTGGAGCCGATCCTCTTCCGAAAGCAGGAAGTTCCACAATCGCAGCGCCGCGGCCGAGTTGTCCATTTGCAGCTTGGGCAAGCGGAGGTCGCCATCGGCGCGATGCCGGCCGAGTGGTCCGCCATAGCTCGACTCGCGCAGCCCGCCGGCCTGCAACTCGGCGTAGCGCTCGCCCCACTGGGCAAAGGTGATTCGCTTTGGCTGGGTGTTCACTGGAGGGTAAGGGGACAAACACATTTTTCGGCCCTCGGGCCTCTACAGGAACATGGCGAAACGGGCCGCGACCAACCTCCGGTCGGTGCCCGGAGCCAGTCCCCTGCCTGTTGACGGTTAAGCGTTCACCGGAGGACCTCCAAGAAGGCCTCGATGCGGCCGCGGAGGCGATTCCACTCGCCGGGGTCGCCGCCGCCAACGTCGATTTCCAGGACCGGGACGGGGCTCCACTCTTTCAACCGCTGCAATTCGGCGTGCCAGAGGTCGCACCACACGTAGCGGCGCAAGATGATCCCACCTGCGCCCCGCTCGGCCAGCGCGCCGCCGAGCCAATCGTAAAAGGCTTGATTCGGCCGGCGAAAAACGTCGGGGAGGTAGCCGAAATAGGCATCGGCCAACTCTTCCAGCGGGTCGGTCGCCAACCGAGCCGGATCGAAGGGCCGCGGCAGCGTCCGCAGGCCGCCTTCGCTGGCGTCCAACACCACGCGGCCGCCAAGTTCTTCGATCAGATCGAACACTGCGAAGTCCGCCTCCATCAGTGGTCCGCCGACCAGCGCTAGGGGAACGCAGGCGTCAGTACCCGTCGCGCTCCGCGTGACGACTTCCTCACCCGGAGCGTGAGGAGTACGTGGGGGCTCCTCACTTGGACCGTGAGGAGTACCTAGCGGCCCACGAAGCGCACTCAGGGTTTCACGGAATTGCCGGGCAGGCTGCGTGGCGGCCGTGGTGAGGACGGCGGAGCGTGCGGCGTCGTAGCCGCGCATCACCTGCGCTAGTTCAGCGTTCTCCGGTGAGCGGCCGCCGCATTGCACCAAGAATCGGCCCAGGCGCTCGACCTCATCGCGGTAGAGTCGTTGGGCCGCAGCGGTCTGCCAGGTGGAAGGCACGTTTATCAGGAAGACGGGGCAGCGGTCGCGCTGTTGGATCAACGCAGCCGCGTAGCGCATCTGATCGCAGGTGGTGGTCAGCACCAGGGCGTCAGCGTCGACGCCTTCCGAGAGACTGTCGATCAATGCGCCCGCATAAGGACAAATGCCGCGGCTAACGGACCATGGCTGAGACTGGCCAGCCACTAAATAGCCGTGCGCGATTTGTGTAGGGTGGGT
>JAJYGU010000253.1 GCA_021784975.1 Planctomycetota bacterium | reverse complement strand
AAGCCGAAAGCTGATCCTCCTCGGCTTTCCGCTTTCGGCTTTCAACAGTAGGGCGAAGTATTGTTCGGGCGTCCGGTTGCGGGGCAGCCCCAGCTTGGCCGGCGTCACGCCTTCCTCCGGACACTTTAGCCCGGATTGCTCCAGGATGTCGTTGACAGAGGCATCGACGGCCAGCCGCCACAGTCCCAGCTTGTCCGGCGGCGGCCTATCGCCCAACAGCCGCACGCACCGCTTGGCGTGTCTGCCCCAGACGTGGAGCACCTCGTGCAGGACCACGAAGGCCCGATGCCCTACGTCCCTCTGGTCCAGTAAGGCGGGGTCATAGTACAGCCGCCCAAAATCATCCACGGCCATCGTGCCCAGCCCCGCCGCCAGCCCGCTACATTGGTCTGCCACGGCAGGTGGCACAGTCGGTTGGCCAAGGGGGGCTCCAACTCGGAACCGTTCGCCGCACAATCGGGCGGATTGCAAGCGGCAACCTTCCAGACCGTATCCGGTAGGGTGGCGTCGCCCACGCGGTTTTCGGCAATCACGCCCAAGAGCGCGGCTTGGACCGGCGGCGGGCAGGTGGTCAACTCGTCCAAGAACAGTACCCACTGCCCGTGCTGGCAGTCCTGCGCCCATTTGGGCGGCATGACGGCCATGTAGGGGAACTCTCCCTGGACCGGGTAGGGATAGCCGCCGATGTCGGCTGGCTCCCTGAGCGAACCGATCAGGGTGTAGCACTGCCGTCCGGTGGCGCGGGCAAACGCCTCCACCGACCGGCTCTTGCCGCAACCCGGTGCCCCGGATACCCGATTGCTATCTTGTTGCTCCCCGTCGCGGCACTTGCTAAGATGCACGCGACTTCCGACCTCCCACCTTCCCACCTTCCTCCCTGATCTGGAGACCCAGCCATGAGCGATTCCTTGAACCGACGCGAGTTTTTGGGCACGGCCGCGGCAGGCAGCGTATTGCTGGCGGCCCACATGGCGGCGGCCGAATCCGCCGCTTCGGCACAGGCCTTGCCGCTGCGGCTGCCGCCGGCGCGAATCTACAAGGTCTTCGCCGGACGGATCGCCAACCAAGGCTACCTCTCGCACCCGGCCGACGAGATCGCCAGGTTCAACCGCTACTTCGCCGAGATCGAGAAGAAGCTGGGCGACGTGGCGTTCGTGGGCGGCGAGACGATCCCGCCCGACAGCGTGGACCAGATTGCGGCCAACCTCAAAGAAAAGGCCGATGCCCTGCTGATCATCCACCTCTCCGCCCACGGCGGCGACGCCCCGGTGCTGAGCAAGCTGGTCGATGTGGGCCTGCCGACGGTCCTGTTCTCGCAGCCCTTCAGCGGCCACGGTTGGATGTACTTCCCGCAGTGGCACAAGGAGGGCAAGAAGGTCGTCCTCCTGCCCACCAGCGATTGGAGGGAGCTGGAGCGGGTGGCCGGGCTGCTGCGGGCGGCGGCCTGGATGCGGCAGACCCGCATCCTGGCCGTGGATCATCCGCACGGCAGCGCGGCCGCCTGCTCGCCCGAGCAGGTCAAGAAGCGGCTGGGGGCGGACCTGGTGGTCATCCCCAATGCAGCCGTGCTAGACGAGTTTCACGCCGTCGATCCCAAGGCCGCCGAGGCCGAGGCCCAAAACTACTGGATCCGCTGCGCCACCCAGATCGTCGAGCCCACCCGGCCGGAGATCATCGATTCGGCCCGCCTGTTCCTGGGCATCAAGAACCTCATGATCAAGCAAAAGGCCCAAGCGATTTGCAGCGTCCACTGCATGGACACCCCGCGGGGCTGCTTGACCTTCAGCAAGCTCAACGATTCGGGCTTCGTGGGGGCCTGCGAGGGCGATATCGATTCGACGTTCACCTTGCTGTTGTACGACTACGCCTTCCACGTGCCCGGCTTCATCAGCGATCCGGTGATCGACACCGCCAAGAACGCGCTGGTGCACTTCCACTGCACCTCGGCCACCAAGATGGACGGCCCCAACGGCAGCCGCCTGCCCTTCCGCATCCGCACCCAGACCGACAGCAACGGCGGCGTGGCCCTGGAAGTCACGCACCGCGTCGGGCAGCCGGTCACCTGCGGCAAGCTGGTCAATCTGGACACCATGCTGATGGTGACCGGCAAGATCATCGAGACCAGCCGCAGCCCGCTGGCCTGCCGCACCCAGTTCGCCCAGAGCGTGCCCGACGCCCGGCGGCTGTTCCTCAACTGGGGCGGCGGGGTGATCAAGGGAGACGTGATGACGCTCTTGCACCGGGTGGTGTGCTACGGCGACCACGGAGCGGCGATGCACGACCTCGGCGACCTGATGGGCTTCAAGGTGGTTGAAGAAGGCGGAGCGGCGTAGCCGTTTCCGTTCGTCCCCTCTCCGTCCGGGAGAGGGTTGGGGCGAGGGCGCCTCATGCGTCCCCTCGCCCGCGCGCGGGAGAGGGGCCCGGGGTGAGGGCGGCGGCCATCCCATAGGCATCAAGTTAAGCGGTTCTGCGGTACGTTCGTCGCAAAGAGGCAAGAGGCGGGAACGCTGATGACCGCTAATGCGCACTAATATGGCGCATTAGCGAAGATCAGCGTTCCGTCTTTCAGAGCACGGTTTCGACGGACAACTCGAATACTCCTCAGGATAACACAACCGCGCTGTCTTGTATCCGGCGTGAAAGGCCGGGCCGAATACCGGCTTTGCCGGAACGGGGCGTGAGCGCCCCTGAGGCACGCGGTCCCGTTGCACACTCCTCAGTGGGTTTCGTGCCCTAGTGACGATTGAAGGTGGCATCCAAGGACCGCGCGCGTTCAAGCGTCCCTGCGGGACACAAGCCGCTCTAATTCCTTCCGATCCCCAGCACCGAGGTGTTGGGCCACCGTCAACCGTCCCTACGGACGAAGGTGCTCGGTCCCATGGTGACGTTCCGTCGGCCGCGCCCTCACCCCCCGCCCCTCTCCCGCGTGCGAACAAGGGGAGACGGATCGGCTTTCCGCCTTCCGCTTTCGGCTTTCGACCGCTCCGCCCTCACCCTGCCCTCTCTCGGAGGGAGAGGGGACCGGTGTCGGTCTATTCCAGGCGAATCGACTTGATCTCAATGGCTGCGTCCTTGACGGTCGCCGGATCGAGGCGCAGCAGGTAGGTCATGCACCCCGAGCATGACGGAGGAGTCCGCACATCGGGCATTGTCAGGCACGGGGTGGCTGACCTACTGGAGGTCGAGCCCCATCAGGAACTCGTCGAGGGCCTTGCGCTGGGCGGTCTCCTGATCGGTGAGGCTGGCTACCTGGCTGCGGAGCTTCTCGATTTCGCTTTCCTGGTCGCTGAACTTTTTGACGTAGCTCTTGTAAACGTCCGTGTTGCGATCGAGCTGGGCCATATTCTGGCGGATGCGGGCCTGGTCTTCGGCGATCTCCTGAATGTGCGTCTGGCGCTGCTGCTTCTCGGCGGCGACCTGCTCCAACGCGTGTTTCCGTTTGACCAGCTCGCCCAGCGCCGCCTTGACTTTCTGGCTGACCGCCCTGGCCCGCAAGTAGATTTCAACGGTGGCGTCGTCGATATCCGTCAGCACCACCTGCTCGCGGTCGGTCCGCTCTTCGGCGACCAGGAGCCTGGCCGGCTCGCCCGGCTTGGCCGTAACGGAGAAGCGATAGAACTGACGGGTTTTCTCCGCGGGCTTTTTGGGCGAAACCAGCGTCCAGGTGGGGTCGATCGGATACTCGATCAGCACATTCTTTGCCTGCTTGCCCGAGTTCTTCACCGTGTACTGCGTAGCCCGCGCGTGCTTGCGGCTG
>JAJYGU010000110.1 GCA_021784975.1 Planctomycetota bacterium | reverse complement strand
GGATGGAGCAGGTGCTCTACGACCGCTGGGGCCGCTTCGGGCTGGGAGCCGATCGCGACCAAGATCTGCCCATCATCGGGGCGGTCCACTTGGCGGCGGGCTACCTGGTGTCGGCCATGCTCGGCTGCGGGGTGGACTATGTGCCCGGCGGCCCGCCGGTGGTCAGGCCGGCCGGCCGTGACCACTTGAACCTGTCGCCGGAGGCGGCCTTCCGCAGCCCGGCCTACAAGAAGCTGGAGTCGCTGGCCGAGGGGCTGCGGACGCGGCACGGCGGCCTGGTGGGCGACTTGAATTGGGGGGGCGTGCTCAACGTAGCCTTAGACCTCCGCGGCCAGGCATTGTTCTGCGATTTTCTCGATCAGCCCGAGAAGGTGCGGCAGTTCTTGAGCGGCATCGCCACGGTCATCAAGCAGCTTGCTATGAGCCTGGCGGACTTGACGGGCACGACCTCGATCAGCGTCAACCGCCTGGTGCGGCACTTCACCGAGCCGGTGTTTCTGCACAGCGAATGCTCGCACACCATGATTTCGGTACGCGATTATGAGCGATTTTTGATGCCGTTCGACGTGGCTTGGAGCGGGCGGCGACCATTTGGCATCCATTATTGCGGCAGCGACCCGCATCGCTACGCCGAGACATTCGCCCGCTTGCCCCACCTGGACTTTCTCGACGTGGGTTGGGGCGGCAACGTGGCCGAGCTTCGGCGGCATCTGCCGAACACGTTCCTGAACATCCGCTACAGCCCGGTGGAGATCGTCCGGCAGAGCCCCGAGGAGATCCGAGCCACCATCCGCCGCCTGGTGGCCGACTCGGCCAACCCGTGGCTGACCGGGGTCTGCTGCATTAACATGGATCAGCAGGTGGCCGACGAGCAGGTGTCGGCGATTTTCGAGGAAGTTGAATCACTGCGGGAGCACTATGGCTGACATTCCCGCCGCTTGCAGCAGAGTGAGCATGACCCACCATCGCTGGGTGGTTTGCGCTCTGCTATTCTTCGCGACCACGGTGAACTACGTCGATCGGCAGATCTTCGGGATTCTGGGACCGAGGCTGACGGAGGAGTTTCATTGGTCGGAGGAGGACTTCAGTCTCATTGTCAGTGCCTTCACTTTGGCCTACGCCCTGGGGTACGTGGGCATGGGCAAGGTCATGGACCAGATCGGCGTGCGGCGGGGGTTCATCCTGGCGGTCAGCGTGTGGAGCGCAGCGGCGATGGCGCACGGCCTGGTCCAACCGCTGGTCTACTCTGGGATACCCTGGCTGGCCGCGGCCATCGGCGGAACGTTGCTGGGGTCGCTAACGCCCGCCGTCAGCTCGGTCGTCGGCTTCAGTGTCGCTCGCTTCGCCCTGGGCCTGGCCGAAGGGGGCAATTTCCCAGGGGCGATCAAGACCGTGGGCGAATGGCATCCGAAGAAAGAGCGCGCGCTCTCGACCGGATTGTTCAACAGCGGCAGCAACGTGGGCGTGATTGTCGCTGCCTACGCGGTGCCATTTATTGTCGTCAAGATGCGCTTGGGCTGGCCGGCTGCGTTCTACCTGACCGGCGGCCTGGGCTTCGTGTGGCTGTTGTTCTGGTCGGCGCTCTATTGCAGCCCCGAGGAGCACCCGAAGATCTCCGCCGCCGAACTGGCCCACATCCGCAGCGACCCGGCCGACCCGCCGGAGCACATCTCTTGGATCAGCTTGCTCAAATATCGCCAAACTTGGGCCTTCACCTTGGCCATGTTTCTGGTGTCGCCCATCTGGTGGTTTTACATGTACTGGATGCCGAAGTTCCTGAAGAACAATCATGGCGTCGATTTGCAACAAGTGTTCTGGCCGCTGCTGGTGGTCTATCTGCTGGCCGACGTGGGCAGCATCGGCGGCGGCGGACTCTCCTCGTGGCTGATCAACCGCGGCGCCAGTGTCAACGTCGCTCGAAAGACGGCCTTCCTGGTATGCGGGTTGTGCGTGGTGCCGGTGATGTGCGTCGCCCGGCTGACGAACATGTGGGCCGCGGTGCTGATCGTCGGCGTGGCCGCCGCCGCCCACGCCGGCTTCTCCGCGAACCTGTACACCATCGTCTCCGACACCGTGCCCCGCAAGGCGGTCAGTTCCGTGGTAGGCATTGGGGGCACGGCCGGCTGCTTGGGGATGTTGGTCCTGGCCCCGCTGGTTGGTTTCATCCTTGATTGGACGCAGTCGCTTTACGGCGAGAAAGACTATTTGGTCCCGTTCTTGATTGCCGGCTCGGTCTACTTGATCGCCACCGCCGTCATCCACCTGCTGCTGCCGCGGCTGGAACCGATGAACTTCTCCACTGCCGCGTCCGAGCAGCCGGCCACCTCCGAAAAGTAATCTATAGGTCCGCCAAGAGGCGCAGTCTGAGGCACGAGCAAATGTTGACAATGGGCGGGGGGGATTTATAATCACAGTCAAAGCCCACGTGTTCCGAAAAAAGTGCGACGTTCGGAACCTTGACCGGCGGCAGGGGTTTATAATCCAGTCGAAGCCCACCTTGCCTTTCCCACCTTTAGCTTGCTGCATTCCCCCCCAACCGGAACTCGGCGCAACGCTCACCACGAGCGTGTGGTGCCAATGATCGAACCAATCAGCGGGGCTGGCGCAGGTAAACCGCATGTGCCGCCCCAGATTGAATTGCGCTATACGGCAATTGATTGAAGGCCGCTGAGCACCATGGAATCTGCCGATGTTTGTCGGCGGAAGGCTACCGGCAAGGCCGGTGGCAGGCGTTAGTAACCAGCGGCCGACGTCGCGTGGCCGGAAGGTGCTAGAACCCCCTCCCGGTTGCGATATCCAGTGGAAAGGTGAGTTTCTATGACAATCCGCAGCACGGCAGTCTTCTTGGTCGCAATCGCCATGACAGGCTCGGTATTCCTTCGCGCCGGGCAAGCAGCGAAGTCGGCCAACACCAAGGCCGAAACAACCGCGGAAGCCAAGGCGAAGGCCGCCTACGGGGCGGCCGAGAAGGCGGCCAACGAAGCGGAGGCTGCGGTCGCTCCCCTAAGGGCCGTCATGCAGAAGGCCGACACGGCATACGCGAACGCCAGCCGAACGGCCAACGCGAAACGGCAGCAGGCCATTGAGGCGAAGGATTTGGCCGGCGAGCCGGGGGCGCGAGAATTGAAGCAAGCCGAGGCCAACGTGCCCGTTGCCGTCAAGGCCCTGGCTGAGGCGACCAACGCCAAGCCCGCTGCCGACAAGGCGTTGGGCGATGCCCGGGCCGCGGTCCTGCCTCTGCAGCAGGCTTATCAAGCGGCCGAGGAGGCCGCCAAGCGGGCCGCCGCCGTGGCCAAGGTTGCCTTTGACGCAGCCCATAAGCTCGACAATGAAGCCAAGCGAACCATGTCGCAGGCGTCCGCCCTGCGGCAAGCGGCTGAAGAAGCTAAGGATGCCCCAGATCGAGCACGGCAATACGAGCAAAACCTGCGGGACAAGGCCGAGGTTGCGGCTAGGGAGTTGGCCAATGCGGCCCGCGCGAAGAAAGCGGCCGAGGCGGCCTTGCGAAATTCGCAGAAGTGGGTGGCGACGGCCACGCAGAGGCTGTCTCGGGCGACGGCGCAAAAGAAGCGTGCCGACGGGGCCTTGTCGGAGGTTAAGAACGAGGTCGCCGCTGCCATTGCGGCTGCGCCGGCGGCCGCAAAGGCGGCCCAGGATGCCGCCAAGCTCGCGGCGGAAAAGAAGCTGGCGGCCGATCGAGCGGCCGCCAAACGCCAAGTGATTGCGGATGCGGCCGCCGCCCTGGCCCAAGATCGGAA
>JAJYGU010000336.1 GCA_021784975.1 Planctomycetota bacterium | reverse complement strand
CGCCCACGGAACCGGTTCATGATAGGCTGGGGAGCGCGGGCGTCGCGCCCGCTGCCGTGGGTAGCGTCTTGCGCGCTGAAAAAAATGCGGGCGAGACGCCCGCGCTCCCAGGAGCCATCCTTGTGTTGGAGCGGGGTGGCAGCGAAGGGCTGCTGGCGGTGGCGAATCTGACCGGCAGCGCCCAGCCGCTGCCGGCGATCGACTTCCGGGGACTGTCCCAATTTTCGCGACAGGATGTCGCGAAAATGGGACTGTCCCCCTCGGTCCCGGCGCGGCAGGACGCCGCGAAAATGGGACTGTCCCCGTCGGCCCCGGCTCCGGTCTTCAGCAGTGAAGAAGCTCGCTTCGGAGGAAGTCGAAGGCTAACCGAAACAATCTCCGCCCTGTTACCCTATGAGGCACTGGTCTTCGACGATAGCCGGTGGCGGACATGAGCGATTTTCCCCAGTTGGTGAAGCGCACGGCCGACGCCCTGAGGCGCGAGGTGGCCCTCCGCGCTCAACCGGCCGCCTCGACCTACCGGCTGCAATTTGACCGCGAGCATATGACCTTTCGCCAGGCCGCGGAACTGGTCGAGTATCTCCACGAGTTGGGTATCAGCCATCTTTACGCCTCGCCCTGCGCCAAGACGCGGGCCGGCAGCCCGCACGGTTACGCCATCGTCGATTACGGCTCGCTCAGTCCGGAACTGGGCGATCCGCAGGATTATCAGGCTATGGTCCAGGCCTTGCGGCAGCGCGGCATGGGCCAGATCCTGGACATTGTGCCGAACCACATGAGCGCCACCCCCGGCGAGAACCCGTGGTGGACCGACGTCTTGGAGAACGGCCCCAGCTCGCCCTACGCCAGCTACTTCGACATCGAGTGGTCGCCCGCCAAGGAGGAACTGAAGAACAAGGTTCTCTTGCCGCTTCTGGGCGAGCAGTACGGCGAGGTGTTGGAGTCCGGTCAATTGCGATTGCAATACGCCGACGGGGCTTTTTTTCTCGGCTGCTATGAGGTCGCCTTGCCGATCGATCCCAAGACCTATCCGCTCCTATTGGCCCAGCCGATGCAGGAGTTGAAAGGCCTGCTGGCCGCCGAAGCGCCGGAACTCATCGAGTTGGAGAGCATCTTGACGGCATTGGAGCACCTGCCGCAGCGCGATCAGACCGATCCCGAGCAGGTCCGGGAGCGGCAGCGCGAGAAAGAACTGATTAAGAAGCGGTTGCAGCAACTGACCGCAAGCTGTTCGCCGCTCATGGAGCTGATCGAGAAGACCCTGACCGAGTGGAACGGGGTGGCCGGCGAGCCGGCCAGCTTCGACCGGCTGCACGGGCTGTTGGACGCCCAGGTCTACCGGCTGGCCCACTGGAAGGCGGCCGGCGACGAGATCAACTATCGCCGCTTCTTCGACATCAACGAGTTGGCAGCGGTGTGTATGGAAGACGCCGCCGTGTTCGAGAAAGGCCACCGCCTGGTGTTCGACATGCTGGTCCGGGGCGAGTTGAGCGGCCTGCGAGTCGATCACATCGACGGCCTGTTCGATCCCAAAGAGTACCTGATGCGGTTGCAGCGGGGCTATCTCCGCGCCCTGGGCGAACCGGTGTTTGCCGCGCTACAGCGTTCGCCGGAGACCGCGGCGGCCGCCGGCGGCGAAGAAGCGGCTCCCGCCGCCACCTGGACGGAACTGGAGCCGTTGGTGGTCCGCTCGCTGTTGGAGGACGGTCCGAAGGCGTCGCCGTTGTTGGTGATCGTCGAGAAGATCCTTGGCCCCGAGGAGCCGCTGCCGAAGGACTGGTCGGTGGCGGGGACCACCGGCTACGACTTCCTCCGCTGCGTGAATGGACTGTTGGTCGATTGGAGCGGCTTCCAGGAGCTGGTCCGCATCTTCGACCGCTTCGTCGGCCACCACACTGATTTCCGCGAGGTGGTCTATGACTCGAAGCTCTCCGTGCTTCGGGCGGCGATGTCGAGCGAATTGCACCTGCTGGCCCAGCGGCTCAACCGGCTCTCCGAGCGGCACCGCCGCTTCCGCGACTTCACCATCAACATGCTGCGGCACGCGCTCCGCGAAATCATCGCCTGTTTCGCGGTCTACCGGACGTACCTGCGTCCCAGCGAGGTGTCGGACCGCGACCGCCGTTTCGTGCTGCGGGCCGCCGCCCAGGCGAAGCGCCGCAATCCGGACATCGCCACCGAGGTGTTCGACTTCGTCCGCGACGTGCTGCTGTTTGAACAGCCCTCCCCGCTGGACGCCGCCGGCCAGCGCGACCGCGAGTTGTTCGTGGGCCGCTTCCAGCAGGTCACCAGCCCAGTGATGGCCAAAGGGACGGAAGACACCGCCTATTACCGCTATTTTCCGCTGAGCGCGCTGAACGAAGTGGGCGACGAGCCCATGGGGCGGCTCCTGAGCGTGGAGGATTTTCATCACGAAAACCTTTCGCGGCACAGCGACTGGCCCGCCTCCCTGTTGTGCACCACCACCCACGACACCAAGCGGAGCGAAGACGTCCGGGCGCGGATCAACGTCTTGAGCGAGATTCCGCGGGAGTGGGGGCGCAAACTGAATCGTTGGGCCAGCCTCAATCGCCGCCACCGCCGCGAGGTGGAGGGCTCGCCGGCGCCGGCGCGGGCCGACGAATACCTGCTGTACCAGACGATGGTCGGTGTTTGGCCCTTGGAGACTCCCAGCCGGCAGGGCCACGCCGCTCTGGTCGCCCGCTTGCAGACCTACATGGAAAAGGCCACCCACGAAGCCAAGCTCCACACCAGTTGGGTCAATCCCAACGCCGAATACGATACGGCGGTCCGCCAGTTCATCGCCACGGTGCTGGAGGACCGTCCCAAGAACCGCTTCCTGGCCGAGTTTCGCGGCTTCCACCAACAAATCGTCCGCTGGGGACTCTACAATGCCCTGGCGCAGGTGGTGCTGAAACTGACTTCGCCGGGGGTGCCCGACATCTATCAGGGCCAGGAGCTTTGGGACTTCAGTCTGGTGGATCCGGACAATCGCCGGCCGGTGGACTTCGCGCTGCGCCACCGCCTGTTGAGCGAGCTGCAGGCCGAGCTCGCCGGGCGCGGGCCAACTGTCTCGGCGGGGCAGCCGCCCTCGGCAATCCAGAATTGTCCTTCGCAGCCGAAGGCGGCTGTGCTGCGGGCCGCCCTGGCCCATCGGCTGGCCGAGGACCCGTTTGACCCCAGGCTGAAACTCTTCGTCACCTGGCAGACCCTACGGTTGCGACGCGAGCACTGCGATTTCTTTCGCCAGGGGCAATACCTGCCCATCGCCGCCGAGGGCGCGAAGGCCGATCACGTATGCAGCTTCGCCTGGCGATGGAAATCGGCCGCCGACGCCGCACCCCGGCATGTGGTGGTGGTGGTGCCGCGGTGGCTGGCCCGGTTGGCCCAATCGGATGGTCCTGCCCCGGAGAGAGCGGTGGCCACCGTCGGCGCACTAAACTGGGGTGATACCCGGCTGGCCCTGCCCGACTCGCTGACTGCTTCGCTGCGGAACGTCTTCACCGACCGTTGCCTTTCGCCGGCTGGGGCAGGCCGAACCGTGGCCCCGCTATTGGCCGATTTTCCCCTCGCCTTATTGACCGATCTGGACTCGGGCTAAACTTAGGCGGCTTGGCCGGCCGACAACGAGGATAGGGCGGATTATTCATAGCCTGGGAGACGCTCATGAAAACGTCTGCAATCATGCCGGCTCTGATTTTGTTGCTGGCGACTCTACCGGCTCAGGCGGCCAAGCCGGCGCCGACACCGCTGGGATCGGCAGCCACCGTCTCGCCAGGCGAGTTGAAGGTCACCCCCGAGATGTGGTTCTACGACCAGCAGATGCGCCAGTACCAGGACCCCAAGATGATGGTCCGGCAGAAGGCCGAGTTCCACGCCCAGCAACGGATGCGCCGCCTCGAATCCATGAGGTGGTTCGGCTTTTCCAACGCCCGGCCGGTGGCCTCCGGCGACCCGATCCACGGCGACTATTCGCCGCATTGGACCTCGAACTCCGCGCTATATCCCTTGCGCTGGAGCGGCGTCGGCGTCATGTATCCGCCGTAGTAGGGCCGGGTCTCACACCAGCTCTTTGCGGACCGCCCAAACCGCCGCCTGGGTGCGGTCGGAGACCCCGATCTTCCGCAAGATGTGTTGGACGTGCTCCTTGACCGTCTCGTAGCTGATCTTCAGAGTGGCGGCGATTTCCTTGTTCGTCAAACCATAGGCCAACTGCCGCAGCACTTCGCTCTCGCGCTGGGTCAAGGGGACTTCCACATCGGCCGTCAGCCGGGGCGTCGCCAAGGCGCCGGTCACCCGGCGGAGCTCGTCCCGCGTCCAGGCACTCTCGCCGGCGGCGGCGGTGCGAATACCGGCCAGGAGTTGATCGCGCGTACAGTCCTTCAACAGGTATCCACTCGCCCCTAAAGCCACCGCGCGGGCGACATAGGTGGGGTTGTCGAAGGTCGAGAGGATCAGAATCGGAAGGTCCGGCTTGTCGAGCTTGATCCGCCCCAGGGCCGTCAGCCCGTCGCCGTCGGGCATGCGGATGTCGATCAGCACCACGTCGACCTCATCGTTTTCCAAGGCATATCGGACCGCCGCTGATCCGCTGCCCACTTCCGCCACGACTTTCACTTCGCTGCCGGCCAGCATCATCTTCAAGCCGCTGCGCACGACTTCGTGATCGTCGGCGATCAGCAGACGAATCTTGTTCGCGGTAGTCATCGGAGACTCCATAATTCAGTTCCTTGTGTTCTTGCAGGTCCACACTCGGAGAAAGTCCTATCGCACTCCAATACCCCTAACTAAGCTGGGGTCCTTACTACCTTAAATCATAGCAAACTTTCGGCTGGTAGTGGAGACCCCTGCCAGAATTCTTGGATGGCACCCGTACCCCTTGTGTTCGTGGTATGCTTATCCGCTGTTTGACCAGTAGTATATACCCTAATCCGCGTAAGTCCCGCATATTTACTGCCTACGGAGTAAACTACTTAGCCGTACAATGTTATTACTACTTACTACGGTGAACTTCCACTCCGCATGTCGCAAGGCCACATCGCTTGAAAGCATGTCGTTGCACGTCTATTCTGAACAAGGGATTAGGTATGGGTCGTACGGCAAAGAAATTCACTCCAAAGAGGATCGGCAAGTCCAGCGGGCCGGATATGGACGTGGAAGTTGCGCCTCTTGGGACGGAGCGCCTACCCGTCCCACGGCGGGACCGGGGCGCGCTGTTGGCCTTGGCTGTGCTCGGACTGACAGCGGGACTGGCTTACCAGAATAGCCTCGCTGGGGCGTTTGTCTTTGACGACCAGGGTTGGATTGTCGACAACCCAAGCATTCGGGATTTGGGGTCCATCGGGCGGGTGTTGCTGCCGTTGAATACGATGTACCTCAACAGCCGGCCGCTGGTGAATCTCACCCTGGCTTTGAATTACGCGGTGGGCGGAACCAATGCCGCCGGCTATCACGGGGTCAACCTCGCCATTCACCTCTTGGCGGCGTTGACTCTGTTCGGCATCGTGCGGCGCACGCTCACCTCGCCGCGCCTTGGCAGCCCTGTAGATCCCACCTGCCGGGCGGGACCTACAGGTGGCTTTGCCTCGGCGGCCACTCTGCTCGCCATCGCCATCGCGGCCCTCTGGGCGGTCCACCCCCTGCAGACCCAGGCGGTGACTTACGTGATCCAGCGGTGTGAGAGTCTCATGGGGCTCCTTTATCTGCTGACGCTGTATTGCGTGATTCGCGGGGCTGAGTCGCAGAGGGGGGCGTCGCAGAAGGAGACAGTCCCATTTTTGCGACATCCTATCGCAAGAATCGGGACCGCCCCCGGGCTCTGGAACCTGGCCGCCGTCGCCGCCTGCGTGCTGGGCATGGGGAGCAAGGAAGTCATGGCCACCGCCCCAGTCGTGGTCCTCCTCTACGACCGCACCTTCCTGAGCGGATCGTTTCGCGGCGCCTTGCGGGCGCGATATGGGCTGTACCTCGGCTTGGCGGCCAGTTGGGCGGTCGTGGCCGGACTGGTGCTAGCCGTCGCCCGCTACAGTCCCGTCGGAATTGCGGTGAAGACGTTCACCTGGTGGTCCTATCTACTGACGCAGCCCGGCGTGCTGGTCCATTACCTGCGGCTGGCCTTCTGGCCGACGGGCCTTTGCCTGGACTACGGCTGGCCGCCGGCCCGCACACTGGCTGCGATTGTCCCGCCGGGGCTGCTGATCGTCGGGCTGTTGGCCTGGACGGGCTGGGCGCTGGTGAAACGTCCGGCGCTCGGCTTCCTCGGGGCCTGGTTCTTTCTGATCCTGGCGCCGACTTCGAGCATCGTACCCATCGAAGACGCGGCCGTTGAGCATCGCATGTATCTGTCGCTGGCGGCGGTGGTGGCCGGAGTGGTGCTCGGCGGATACCTTGCCCTCCGCCGGCTAATCGCCGGCGGCTGGCTCTCGGCGCGGACCTCGGCGGTGATCGGCAGTTGTTCGATCGTCTTGGTCGCGATCGCCTTTGCCGCCCTTACACGGCAGCGCAACACCGCTTATCGCGACGAGGTATCGATCTGGGAAGACACGATCGCCAAGCGGCCCAACAACCCTCGGGCCTACTGCAGTCTTGGCAACGCCTTCGAGCACCTGTCGAAGTACAACGAAGCAGTGCCCTGGTATCGCAAGGCAATCCAACTGAAGCCGACGTTTATCGAGGCGCGCTACAACCTCGGCAAAGTCCTGGTGGACAGCGGCCGGCTGAGCGAGGCGATTGCCGAACTCGAAGCAGCCTTGAAAATCGACCCCAATGTCGCCAGGGTCCACTACACTCTTGGGCTGGCGCTGGCCGACAGCGGCCGCACGGACGAGGCGATCCGGCATTATGAGAGGGCACTTCAGATCGATCCCAATTTTGCCAGCGCCCATTACAACCTGGCCGCCGCCCTGCTGGCCCGGTCGAGATTCTCGCAGGCAGCGGATCATTACCGCCAGGTGTTGCGGATCGAACCAAAATCGCTGGACGCTTGCAACAACTTGGCGCGGCTGTTGGCCACCTGCCCCGACGCCTCGGTCCGCGACGGCGCCGAGGCACTCAGATGGGCGCAGAAGGCGGTGGAGCTTTCTCATCACCAGCAACCGCTGATGCTGGATACCCTGGCGGCGGCCTACGCCGCGACGGGCCGGATGGCGGAGGCCATCCAAACCGACCGGCGGGCTGCGGAGCTGGCCGCCCAGCAAAATCAAGCCTCGCTGGCCGAACTGATCCTGGCTAATATCCGGCGTTACCAGGCCGACCCCCGTCACCGAAACTAGCCGCGCAGAGCCCAACCGCGCCGAAGCCCACAATTCCTTAGCCGATGCGGTGCGTCTATCCCGTGCTCAAAGTATCAGTGATGTCCCCTTTTTCTCAACGTCGGAGTCAGCTCGGCCGCTAGTTGAGTAGTGAATCTTACCACTCCCCGTCGGTTCAGATGGCATAGGTTGGCAAAGCAATCGGCCGGGTACTGCGGAACCGCAGTGGGCAACTCCAGCTCGCGGGCCGCTCGTTGGAACTGGGGTTTATTTACGATGGGACGTTCCCGCGGGATCGGGCTCCAGACGACGACGGACGCCATCGTCGCTAAATCAGCAAGGTCGTCCTTGAGCTGCATTCGACTCGGCAGGGTGATCGGATCGCTCACCTCTTTGTCCCGCTCGTCGGTCCAATATCGGTAGCCGTACTCCTCCAGCTTCTTCGCTTCGGGCAGGTCACTTGAGAAGAGGTACGACCGGTAAGTAATTCCGAGCACGCACTCCGCCAGGCAGCGTAAGTTGTTGCCGGCAGTTAGCCTTCCATGGCACTGGGACGCATAGCGAATCGCGGCGGGATCTGTAAACCACGAAGCGGCGTCGGCAGACAGACATTCAACCACCAGCGGGCGGCCGTGACAGTGGTCGAGGCACTTGCGTAGGAGGGCACATCGGGCCGTCGGCCCGATACCACCGTAGCATCCCATGTTCAAGCACCTCAACCCAGTGAGCCGGGTAAACAGGCCAGGGTCGATATCTCCCCAGCACGTGCTGTCGCCTGCGAAGATCACATCCGGATTACCGGGGCTGTCGGCGGCTTGAAAAGCCCGCGCAACCCCCAGCTCAATGATGGTGGCGGGACGACCTACCGGCAGGTAGTTGTGACGCTGACGGAACGAGCGCACCATCCAGCCGGGAGTCAGGTAGGGGGCAGCTTGAAAGAGGCCGCCGCCGAGCAGCGCTGTGCAAAGCATGATGATGTGAGTCTTCACGTCGAGTTTTTTCGAGGACCCATTACTGGTGAGGGCACTTTGCGCAGATCAGACAGGCGGCCTGACGATTGCCGATGGGAGCGTGGTTGCCGGTCGCGCGCGGCGTGCACGACGCAGGGGTGCTCTCGGGCATTAGCGGCCGTCCAATACAAACTTCCACTTTCGCCAAGGGGACAGTCCCATTTTCGTCGGACGAAAATTGGGACAGTCCCCAACTTGTTCTTGGACGGCCGCTTAATGTGCCGCGGTAAGCCGAGGGGCGCCCTTTAAGTCCAGCACCACCACCGTGTCGATCGGATCGGGGCAGGCCGCCGGGACGGTGACGACAACTCCGCCTTTGCGCTCGGCGGCGGCAAGACGCCTACCGCTCGGATCGGACCAGAGGCACGCGCCGGAAATCTCATTGCTCACGCCCGGGACCACCAGGGCCCCGTCTTTGGGCCAGTGAAACACGTGCAGGTAGAGCCGGGTCTTGCCGTCCGGAAGCGGCTTCTGCGTGCAACGCCCCCAGGCAAGCTTTTTGAACGGGCTGGCGGTGGTGCCGTAGATCGAGTCGCCGTTGACCTTCATCCAACGGCCCATCGCCTCCAACCGCTCGACGCTGGCGGGCGGGATCAGCCCCTCCGAGGTTGGTCCGACGTTGAGCAAGAAATTGCCGCCCTTGGAGGCGATGTCCACCAAGGTGTGGATCAAGTCTTCCTTCGACTTCCAGTGGTGATCGTGCTTGTTGTACCCCCAGTGATCGTTCATGGTCATGCAGGTTTCCCAGTCCACGCCGGGCAGGCCGGTGGCCGGAATCTCCTGCTCGGGGGTGCCGAAATCGCCGGTGAAGCCGCCTTCCTGGGTAAGCCCCGCCATGCCCGAGCGGCCCTTGTCCACCCGGTTATTGATGATGATGTTGGGGTCCAGGCCGCGGACGTAGTTGTAGAGATCCTGCCCCCGCTGGTGGTTCCAGGTGCGCTCCCATTCGCCGTCGAACCAAAGCACCCCGATGTGGCCGTAATTGGAAGTGAGCTCGCGCAATTGGTTCTTGAGGTAGGTCACATAGCGGTCGAAGTTGGCCCCTTCGGCCGAACGCTGCTCCCACTTGCGGCGCGGCAGATAGTCGGGATGGTGCCAATCCATGATGGAATGGTACCAGCACATGGCGATTCCCTGCCGCCGGCAGGCGTCGGAGAGCTCCTTCATGATGTCCCGCTTGAACGGGGTCGACATGATATCGAAGTCGGTGTACTTCGAGTCGAACAGGCAGAAACCGTCGTGGTGCTTGGTGGTGATGACGATGTACCTGGCCCCGGCATTCTTGGCGATCCGGACCCACTGGTCGGCATTGAACTTCACCGGATTGAACTGCCCCACGAACTGCTCGTATTGCTTGAGCGGGATCCGGGCCGTGTCACGGATCCACTCGGCGTGATCGGTGCGGCCCTTCCACTCTCCGGCGGGCACGGAGTAGATGCCCCAGTGGATGAACATGCCGAAGCGGGCCTCGCGCCACCACTTCATCCGCTGGTCGTGCTCGGCCTTGCTTTCGGGCTTGATGTTTTCCTCCGCAGCCTGTGTCACCGAGAGGCCGACAAGGATTCCCGACAAAAAGAACGTTCCGAGGACCACGGCAGTCAGAAACGGTTTTTTGGAAGGCATTTTCGTTCTCCTGATGGGCAGGTGGCGTGGGAAGCCTACTGACAGGCGAGAGGCCCGCGCGGGAAAATCGCCGTAGGCCTGTCGGCATTGTAAGCCGGGGCGCGGGGAACTGCAATTCGCTCCGCTCTCTCAATCCCCCTTGCGCCAGGGGCCGAAGCGGAGGCAGTAGGTTGAGCCCAAGGCCGTCAGCAGAAAGCCCCACCAGATCTCCGGGTGGTAGAAGAACCAGGACTGGTTGGGATCGGTCTCGCGCAGGCGCTTGAGCACGTCGCTGGGATGCGCCAGTCCCCAAAGGCCGGCGGCGATGATGATGATTCCGTAGATCAACAGCAATCCGCCGATGAAGAACCAGACCGGGATTTGGCGCTGCTCGTGCATGCGTAGATCCTTACCAAAAGATGATATTGATGGCCACCAAGACCAACAGGACCACCGTCGCCCAAAGCATCGGCCGCTGATACCATCGGCACGGACCCTCATCGGGCATGGCGGTGAGCCCCATCACCAGGTCCTTCAACTCCGCGTCGGGTTTGGGACGGGTGACCAGGCTCACGCCGATGGTGACCAGCAGGCAGGCCACCAGCGTCCAAATCGAGCAGTACATGTTGACCGCCATGGGCTGAGCTTTTTCCGAGCGGGCAATGTAGCGCTGGTGGCGCTTGTTGAAGGCGGCCGGGTTGAAATACTTGGTGACGTCGGCGGCCGCGACCTTCACCCCCGGTTTCAGCACCACCGGCAATCCATCCTCGCCAAACTTGGCCGGTTCCTTCGACTCGGCCAAGGTCACCTCCGGGGCCAAGACGCGAACCGGAATCAGTTCGCCGCTTTTAGCCGTAATAACTGCCGGCAAAGAGGCATCAGCGTCCGCGATCAGGAGCGTGCCGGCGGCCATCGGCTCGCGGCGTCCGTGCAGCCAGATGGGCACGTTGGTGGTCTCGACCGTGCCCCTTTCGACGATTACCTTGGTGATCTTGTCGCCCTTGGAGTTGAGGCCGTCTTGGAGGCTGACCACCGCCCCGGACCCCAAAACGACCTTCGGATTTGGCCGGTCTCCGTCGGGGAAGGTGTGCACGAAGACCCACATGCCGACCGAGAGAAGAATGGCCGTCAGGAATCCCCAGAAACCGCCGGCCGGAGTGCACCGCTTCCAGAGCATGCCCAGGATCACCACGCCGAACAGCGGCACGATGAAGAAGAACACCAACACCTGGAGGAACTCCAGGATGTTGGAAAAATAGAAGAGCATGTAGGCGGTGCCGATCGAGATAATCACCCCCAACAGCGACGCCCCACGCCCCATGTTCAAATAGTGCCGGTCGCTGGCGTTGCGATGGATCAGCGGCCGGTAGACATCGTAGGTCCAGACGGTGGCGAAGGCGCTGACGTTGCCGGCCATGCCCGACATGAAACCGGCGATCATGGCGGTCACTCCCAGCCCGAGCAGGCCCGGCCCCAGGTACTGCCCCATCAGCAATGGCAGCACGTCGTTGTAGGTGCGATTGGTAATGTTGGCGCGGACGTCGTTTTCGGCCACCAGCACCATGGGCGAGCCGTGGCCGTTGGTCAATACCGCCAGTCCCAGCAGCCCGGGGATGGTGACGATCAGCGGCACGCACATCTTCAGGGCCGCTCCGATGATGGTGCCGTTCTGGGCGGCGCGGAGGTTCTTGGCCACGATGACCCGCTGCACCTGGAGGAAATCGGTACACCAATAGCCGAAGCCGACCGCCACCCCCAAGCCAAAGACCATGCCGATCCAGTCGATGCCCATCGGGTTGTTGAAGGTGCCCAGGTTCCGCCACAGGCAGGTGAAGTCGGTCCCCGAGACGGTCGGATGGATGACCTTCACGTTCTGCTGGATGGTGGCCATCATCTTGGTCCAGCCGCCGGCGTGGATCAGGCCGAGGATCGGGATCAGCAGCGAGCCCAGCCAGATCAGGAAGAATTGGAGCACTTCGTTGAACACGGCCGAGACCAGTCCGCCCAGGGTCACGTAGACGGCCACCGTCAACGAGGCGATCCAAATGCTGACGTTCATGTTCCAGTCCAACAGCAGGTGGAGGATTTTCGCCATGGCGAACATGCTGGCGCCGCTGACGGCCACGGTCATGAAGGCGAAGGTGATGCCGGCGATCGAGGCCGCCCCGGTGCCGTAGCGGAGGCTCAAATAGCCCGGCACGGAGTGCGTCCGGCAGATGTAATAAAACGGCAGCATGACCACCGCCAGGAAGAGGATCGGCAGCGCGCCGCTGATCAGGTAGGCGTGGGCCGCCAACGCGCCGTACTGGTAGGCCATGGCCGACCAGCCCATCGTCTCCAACGAGCTCAAGTTGGCCGAGATGAAGCTCAAACCGGCGATCCAGGCGGTCATCTTCCGCCCGGCCATAAAGAAGTCTTCGCCGGTGTTGGCGAACCGCTTCAAGTAGAAGCCGATCCCCAGGACCACCAGGAAATAGATGGCCACAATGACATAATCGACCGGCCGCATCGACAGCAGTTTCTCGGCGACCGGTTCGGTGGCGGCCAACAGCAAGATGCTAGACATCCGGGCTCCTCTATACGGCATGCGGACTGAACTGAAATGTTTAGCGGCCGACGGAACGCCGGCCCTGCGGGGGATCGCCGCCGCTGCCGGCTGCTAAACGTTTCACTTCCCGCCGCGCACGCTTTATCGGGCGTATTCCTGGGCCAGTTCCACCGCCATCTCGGCCCATTGCCACAGCCGCCGCGGCTGGTAGCGGACGGTGGAGATGTCCTTCATAATCAACTCGACGTGGCAGCCGCGGGCGGCGTCCAAGAATTCGCGGAGGTCCCGCCGGGCCTGCTCCGGCCGCCAGCGATCCTCGGCGAAGATGGCCGGGCTCGGCTTGCGGCTCATCACGTAGTCGCCGCCGATCCGTTCCACCACCCGCGGCGTGTTGCACCACGGCGTCACCGACACCTTTCGCAAGTTCGGAATCCGCCGCAGCAGGTCGATCTTCTGGTCCAGCGGCTCGCAGCAGCCATAGTACGTCAGCCCCCACCGCGCCAGCCAACGCAGCTCGTGCTGAATGGCAAACTCCCAGTGCATCGGCGGCGAGACGCTGGAGAAGACCTGGGCGTTGGAACAACCCCACATGTTGCGCGGATGGACGCAGGCCGGGTCGTATTCCTCGCCGGGCAGGTGTTGAGTATATCCGTATCCGCCCGAGCCGATGCGGGTGTTATTGCAGTCCAACGCCAGCAGGTTTATGGCCTCAAACTGGTCCAGCTCGATCATCCAGGCATCGACCATCCGCTCCACCGCCGCGTGGACCAACTCCGGCCGCTCCACCAGGTCGACCATCGCCTCGGCCACGCCCCACCAGCGAATCAGGTAGTCCCAGGGGGTGAACCAGATGTGCGTCTGACCCACTTTGCGAACCGGCAGGATGTCGCCGTAGACCTCGCACATCGCCTGGTAGCGGAACTCGGTAGCGGCCGCGTTGTGCGTCACCACCGGCATCTTGATCTTCTCCAGGTCGGGGAAATCGCGGATCTGGATCTTGAAGTGCCGGGAGACGATGTCGTTGGCTTCGTCGGTCTTGGCCACGTCCACGTCTTCGATGATGCCGAAATCGGTGCTGTGGACGGCCAGCGGGCAGGCTAGGTAATCGCTGAGCACCATGTCGCCGGGCAGATGGCGCCACTGGTAGAGCGTCCGCCGCAAGTCGCGCTCCTGGTCGCGGGCCCAGGGGTGTTCGGTGACGAGGGTCAACTCGTCGTCGACATTCATCTCGTGCCAGCAGACCTCGTTGATCCATACCATCGGCCGCTCGCAACGGAGATCGTTGAGCTTCTGCCACAGCCGGGCCTTCTCCTGGTGGACGGGCCGGGCGGCGGCCGCCGCGTATTCGGCTGCCAGCCGGCGAAGCACCTCCTTGTCTCTGACCGACAGCTTAATCTCCTCGGCGATGGCCGGCGGCTCGTAATGGCTGGGGTCGTGCAACATGGCGTTGTGCTATCGTCCCCTGGCCCGCAGCAACTTGGCGTTGTCTTCTCCGCCGTTCAACAGGTGCAGCAAAGGTAACGGCCGGTCGACGCCCTCAATCCAATGCGGCCGCCGCGCCCAGGGCGTTACCGACAGCACGTTGGCTAGGTCCATCCAGTATTGCAGCCGGGCGGGGGCCAGGTCCCAAACGGCGTGCAAATGGTTGGCCGGGGCGCATTGCTTGTATTCCACCATGGTGGCGTGCTTGGGCACGATCCAGGTGTGCGGCCAGGTGGGCGTGGAGGTGTTGGCCACCGCCTCGGCAAGCTGCTTGGGCAGATCGACCGTGCAGGCCTCGTCCCAGATCAGGCTGAACATGCCGCTCAAGTCGCTGTAGGCCATTCGGCCGGCGATGCAGTCGATGCCGCCGGGGGTGATAAAGGTCACACTGGCGCCGCCGCCGGGGAAGTAGTCCAGATCGGCCCCCGGCATCGACACGTTGGCCATGACCTGCTCCATCGCGTCGCCCGGCCGCCCGGCCCAATCGAAGCTCGCCGAGCCGCTGTTATCGCCGTCGACCAGCCCCTGCCGGGCCCAAAGCTCCTCGCCGGTGAACCTGATCCCAAGCTTCTTCGCCAATGCCTGGATTTCATGCGGTTCCCAAACCTTGCGGAAGTCCATGAATAGCGGCGGATTGCCGCCCGAAAGCCAGCACGTGTAGAGCATGGTCAGCAATCCTTGCACGTCGGCCTCGGTGGCGAACGGCAGCGGTGGCTTACGGCCGTTGTGGTCGAAGGTGGAGTTGAACAGGCTTTCCATGGCGTCGGCCACCGGCAAGGGTAGGCCGCGGAGATCGCTGCCCCACTCGAGTTGGCTCATGAAGCCGCCGCCGACGGCGTTCAGCTCGGCAAGCAGGTCGCGGACCACCAGGTAGAGGGCCAGCGATTGGTCGAACCGCTCGCTGGCACTGGGCTGGGTCAGATCGAGCCGCGTGCCCACGTGCTGATTGACCCAGCCGCGCAGGCCGGCGAGTTCCTTCTTGTCATACGCGCCTTTCTGGAGCATGTCGGCCAAGAGCTTCATGTCGAGCCGGGTGATCTCCAGGCCAAAGGTGCGCCGGGTGGGCAGCACGTGCGCCAGCGCGGTTTCCATGCCCATCGAATCATGCCCGAAAATCACCACCCGGCGCCCCTTGAGCCCCGCGTGCGTCAGGGCGGCGTAGCACCAGTCGGCCAGGTCGTTGATTGTGCCGTCGGTCGGCTGCGGGTGCGAGCCGGTGTCGGGCCAACTGCCGACGTTCAGGTGCGTGAGCCGTCCGGTCTGGGCGAGCGCCCCGTTGACCGCCTGGGCATACACCACCCCCGGCTTCGGGCCGCTATTGCCGCAGGTGATGTTAACGGGCAAATCCGGGGGCAGATGTGCCAGCAGGCTCATCAGGGTCAGTTGGGGAAAGGCCCAGGTATCGGGGGTGCAGATCACCGCGTCGACGCCGGATTGGCGGAACATGCGGCCCACGATGTCGGCCTGCTTCTCGCCGTCAACCAACAAGGGCGTCCAGACCACTTCCACCGGCGTGCCATCCGGCATGCGCACCTTGGCGGCCACCTGATCGGCCACGATTTTGACGATATTGGCGCACCGCTGGCGGGAAGCGGCATCGATCCGCGGATCGCCCGTGCCCACCACCCCAAACATCACTGCCTTGGCCTTGGCCTCTCCGCCTGTCAACTGTCCGGCACCTGCCATGATGGTCGTCTCCCTGGAAACAAGCTCGGTAGAATGATCGCCCTAGCCCAGATTGTTCATGGAACCGCGGAGGACGCAAAGGGCGCAGAGGAAAAAGCAAAATGAAAAATGCAAAGTGCAAAATGCAAAATTGCAGCCAGATCGGCTGGCTTCCGCCTTCCGCCCTCCGCTTTCATCCCTCGTTTTTCTGCGTCTTCGGCGTCCTCTGCGGTGAATCATCCGGGCTGGGTGCCTCACCGCAGTCCCCCATTTTAGAGGACGCGAACGATTTGAAAAGGCGTGGGGCCGAGAAGAAGGGCCGAAAGCCGGAATCTTCTCCGCTTTCGGCTTTCAGCTTTCGGCTTTCGGGTCCACGCCTCACGCTCGTGCTAGAAGGTGAAGATCGCGTCGAAGCCGCCGCTGAGCTGGTAGCTCGCGTGGCCATTGTTGAACGGCAAGGTGGTCGTTCCCGGAAAGGCGTCGAAGTTGTCGTAGCGAATTTCGGGGCGGATGGTGACGTTGGCGTGGGGCTTCCAGTTGAGGCCCGCCGTCAAGGCGGTGTAGTCGCCGCGGCTGCCGGGGTTGACCCGCGCACCCTGCGGGTCCTGGAACCATTCGGCACGGGCAGCCACCGACCAGCAGTCGTTGAGCTTGTAGATCAGGTAGTTGTTGATCTCGTACCATTGATTGTCCTCGCCCGCAAAGGCGAGGTCATAGTTGCTCCCCAGATCGTGTTCAAAGACGTAGCTCAATTTGTCGTTGAACTTGTGGGTGTAGATGATGCAGTTGTAGTAGAGGTCGCCGGAGGCGGCGCCGGGAAAAGCGGCGCCGTCGCCCAAGTATCCGGCGGACACGTACCAAGCCAGGGTATCCTTGTCGGACAGATTGATCGACACTCCGCCCAGGAAGGTGGAGCCGTGGTCCCGCCCTTCAAAACCCTCGTCCCAGCCGTCGGTCCAGCCGCCGTAGAAGGTCACCTTTTCGTTGGAGGAGTAGCTGGCCAAGAAGCCGGTGTGGGTGAACGGCTCGCCGAAAGTGTGCGAGTAGGAGTGGGAGTAAAAGAAGTTCTGCGGGGCTTGCACCACCTCGTAGCCGATGGGTGTGTAGAAATGCCCGACTTTGACCTTGAGGTAATTGTAGGCCACCTCCCCATAGAGCTGGGGCATGGCGAAGCCGTATTCGTCAGACGTGTTCCAGCCCCAATCAAACGTATGGTCGCCGAAGCACTGGGTTTGCGGGCCGTCCACGCCCCAGAGGAAATCGATGTGGCCGCCAAGGTCCCAGCCGCAGCCCTTGGTGTCGGTCTTCCGATCCACCGATATCCACGCCTGATCCATGGTGAAACCGTCGCCGATGCTCCGCAGGCCGACCGGGCCGTTCCGGGTAGCGCCCCATTGGTTGGCGTAGATGCCGCCCTCGAGCCAGCCGCTGATGACAATTTGATGTTCCTTAAGCCAATCTCCCTGGGGGAGCGTCCACGGGTCGGCCAGTTTGCCTTTGGTGCACCAGCGGCAGGTCGGCTTCTCCTCTTCTTTCTCCTTGCCGGACTCGTTTTCCTTGCCGGCCTTCTCTTTCTCCGACTGGTTCTCGCCGGCCTGGGCTTGGCTGGGCGGCACCGGCGCCGGCGGGGCATTCTCGTCGGATGAGGCGTCGCCGTTTGGCGGGGCGTCGTTGATGAAACCATCTTGGGCGGGCGCCATCGTCCCCAGTGCTGGGAACGAAGGCGAGTCCTCAGTGGGTGTGCTTTGTGCCACGGCGATTGCTGCTATCGACCATCCCAGTAGGCCGCCGGCCACGAGCAATTTCAGAGTGTTCACGTCGCGAGCTCCTTCTCGAAGGTAAACGGGATTCGGCAGCCTGCCCAAACACGACGCCCTGGCACGGGAGGCGTCGCGAGCATCTGCTTGCCGAGCGCGGATCGACTCGGACCCGCATGTCTCTCGTATCGGAGCCGGATTTTGCCCTGATTTACCGGAAAACAGGCGCATCACCTATAAGCCGCCCAAGCCGACGGCCGAAAGAAGCGGTTCTAACGCCCAGATAAGGTCTGTGGCCCCAAAAAGTGGTGCGACAAGACCAACCCTCAAGGGCGTGCCGAAGGGGACAGTCCCATTTTTGTGGCATCCTGCCACAAAAATCGGGACA
>JAJYGU010000416.1 GCA_021784975.1 Planctomycetota bacterium | reverse complement strand
CACCGCGACAACATGGTGGTAACCACGGCGAGGCCGAATCTGCGCTGACGGGCCGCGTTCCAAGTACTTGACGCCATTCTGGAGCGCGGGCGTCTCGCCCGCGGCGGGAAATGCGGGCGAGACGCCCGCGCTCCGTGGATTGCATCCGAGTGAAAGCAGCCACGGATTGAACACCGATGAAACACGGACAAAGAGGGAATTTGTGCTTGAACCCGATCCATTTAGGGCTCATTCATTGATCCGTATTCCATGGGTAGCTGCCATCTTCCATCCGTGGCTACTAGCGGACTCACTCGTACTTGATGCTGCAACCGAACTGCTTGGTGATTTGCTTAGGCGGCTCCCCGCCGGCCAGCAGGGCGTCCAACGTGTCCCGCAAGTAATGGGTCTTCACGTTGGCGGCCGCCATGCTGTCGTCGACCGCCCCCATGTAGGCCACCTTGCGATTGCCGTCGAGCACGAAGACGTGCGGCGTGACGGTGGCCCCGTAGTCGCGGCCGATCTTCTGGGTCGGATCGTAGAGGTAGGGGAAGTTGAATCCCTTCTGCTTGGCCCGTTGCTTCATCTTGTCGAGTCGGTCGGCCGCGAGGTTATTGACATTGACGGCCACCAGTTGCACGCCTTTTGCCCGATAGTCTTTCTGCAAGGCCACCAGCCGGTCTTCGTAGGCTCGGGCCACCGGGCAGTGGTTGCAGGTGAAGACCACCACCACAATCTTGGCGTGCTGGTAGTCGGCCAGGCTGTGTTTCTGGCCGTCGACGCCTACCAGCGCGGAAAACTCGGGCGCGGCGTCGCCGATCTTCAGTTTCGCGGCCTGAGCACGGCCGGCCAACGTGAGTGCCAGCGTCAGAACCATCAACCAACCCCATCGTGTCTTGTTTCGCATGGTCTGGTCCTTTGAACGGGTGTTTGTGGAACGTAAGGTGCAACCGATTTTATGAGTGCCGCCCACCAAAGACGATCCCCTCTCACTGGCGGGTGACGTTTATGCCGTAGATGGGTAAATCCTTGACGCTTGGAAATTGGGCCAACTATACTAGAAGAAGGGAATGTGGCCGCGCGATGACTCGGGCATGTTCCCGCCGGTTTCGTGCTCCTCCCAACACCGAGATGCGTGTGTTCATGAAGTGTTCAATCCTTGGGTGGCTGTGGCCCGCGGCGATGGTGTTGCTCTTGTCCGTGCGGACGGCGCCGGCCGCGGATCAGGCCGCGCAGGCCCCAGCCGCCCCGGCTACGGCGGCCAAGGCCGAGGCGGGAAAAGCTGCCTCTGCCAAGCCGGCGGCCGCGAACGTGCCGGCGACGACACCCGCCGCGTTGGCCAAGCCGTCTCCGGCCAAACCTCCTGCCGCCGGGACTCTGCCGCTCGGGCGATCCCCTTATCGCCGGCTGGCCCCGTGGATCATGCAGACGGTCGATCCGATGCGGTCGTTAGGCGAGACGGTGAGCTATCACGACGTGGTTGAAGTCTTGGCGGCCGATCCGAACCTTGCATGGGCAAAAGACACCTCCTTCCATCACGACGTTTGGACCCTGGAGTTCAAGTTCAAGCCGGTGCGGATGATCTGGGTCGACGAGCCCACGGTGGGTGGCAAGATGCAGCGGAAGCAGATCTGGTACATGGTCTACTCGGTCACCAATCCCGGCAAGGTGTTTCATCCGGTCGAAGACAAGGAGTTGGGCTACGCCACTTCACAAAAGAAGCTGCTTTATCGGGTGGTCGAGGAGGACCGCCCGGTCCGTTTCCTGCCCGAGTTCGTCTTGGACGCCTATCAGCGATTGTCTGGTGGTCTCGTGTCTGACAAGCGTTATCCGGATCGCGTCATTCCGGTGGCCATGGCGGCCATCCGCATGCGTGAAGACCCGAATCGGCACTTTCTCAACAGCGTGCAGATGTGCCGCCAGATCGGTGTGGGCCAGACCCTTTGGGGGATCGCCACCTGGGAAGACATCGATTTGGCAACCTACAAGTTCTCGGTGGTGGTTTCCGGCCTGACCAACGCCTATCGTTGGCAGGACAAGCCGGGGGCGTATAAAGTGGGAGACCCGCCTCTGACCGGCCGCACGTTCAGCAGCCGCATGCTGAAATTGAACTTCTGGCGGCCGGCCGATAAGTACCACGCCCGCGAGGAAGAAATTCGCTACGGCCAGCCCGGCGGGGTTGACTACGAGTGGGTTTACCGGTAGAAAGAAGGTTTCGCGGCCTCCCCGCAGAGCTCAACTGAGGGCGGTGGGGGCGTCAGCGGTAGGCGCGTGGTGGCCGCCGGCGGTCCCAATGTAAACCCGCTGCTGAAAGCCGTTTCTATCTCGTCCGGCGCCGGCTGGGCGAGGTTTCCCATGGCAAGGTGACGCTTATGGCACACAAAAAAGGACAAGGCTCTAGCCGGAATGGCCGCGACTCCAACGCCCAACGTCGCGGAGTGAAGCGATTCGGCGGCGAACAAGTGCGGGCCGGGAACATCCTGGTGCGTCAGGTGGGCACCAAGTTCCATGCGGGCCGGGGCGTCGGCCAAGGGAGGGATTACACCCTGTTCGCCCTGGTCGACGGCTACGTGAAGTTCGATCGCGGCGGCCGCCGCGTGCACGTGACCGAGTCGTGCTAACCTTCGACGGCCGCGCGGAGCGATCGCGCGCGGCGCCGAGCAGGCCGGCGATGGGCGCCGCGCCGCCATTCGATGTGGCCCCTGGGAGCAACTGCCGTGACTGCCAGTATCCTCGACGGAAAAATCCTCTCGGAGCAGATTCGCTCCGAAGTCGCCCAAGAGTTAACCGAGTTCGTGGCCAAGACCGGGGTGACACCCTGCCTGGCCGCCGTGCTGGTGGGCGATAACCCAGCCAGCCAGGTCTATGTCCGCAACAAGCAAAAGGCCTGCGAGAAGGCGGGCATCACCAGTCAGTTGCACCGCCCGCCGGCGGAAACAACCACCGAGGAACTGTTGGCGCTGGTCGACCGGCTGAACCGTGATGCGGCGGTCCACGGCATCCTCGTGCAGTTGCCGCTGCCGAAGCAAATCGAGGAAACGCGGGTCTTGGAGGCGGTGAACCCACTGAAGGATGTCGACGCTTTCCACCCCGAAAACGTGGGCCGGATCGTGCAAAACCGGCCGCGATTTCTGCCCTGCACGCCCCACGGCGTTCAACAGATGCTGTTGCGCCATGCCATTCCCATCGCGGGGGCCAAGGTGGTGATTGTCGGTCGCAGCGACATCGTGGGCAAGCCGATGGCCATCATGCTCATGCAGCGCGGCCGCGGCGGCGATGCGACGGTGACCGTCTGCCACAGCCGCACTCGCGATCTGCCGGCCGTCACGCGTGAGGCCGACATTCTCATCGTGGCTATCGGCCAGCCGAAGTTTTTGACCTCCGACATGGTCAAGCCTGGGGCGGTGGTGATTGACGTCGGCATCAACCGCACCGACGGCGGGCTGGTCGGCGACGTGGATTTCGAGGCGGTCAAAGAGGTGGCCAGCCAGATCACGCCCGTGCCCGGCGGCGTGGGGCCGCTGACGATCGCCATGCTGATGCGCAACGCCCTGACGGCCGCCCAGTTGCAGTGTAAGGAGTGCTAGGATCGCAGTTGGCTTGCACTCAACGCGATGCCCGAGAGCGTCAGGTTGGGCACGTGCAGCGCCCCGCGGCCGAGGAGCCGGGCGACCACCGGGCTGGCCCCGCCGGTGAGGAAAACGTGCGGGCCGGCCGGGTGCGCAGAAGGGGACGGTTCCCCCTCGGCCAGTTCGGTTGTCAACTGCTCGATCACTTGGCGGATGCCGCCGATCGTGCCCCAGAGCAGCCCCGACCGCATGGCGGAAACCGTATCCGTGCCCAGCGCCGGCGGCGGGGCGGCCAACTCGGCCACGTCCACCAGCGGTAGCAGATCGGTGAACTCGTGCAGACCGCGGGCAGCCATCCGCAGGCCCGGCAAAATGGCCCCGCCCTGGAACGCCCCGTCGGCCGCCACCCAATCCACGGTAATCGCCGTGCCCACATCCACGACGACTGCCGGCCGGCCCGCCGCCCGCAATCGATTGGCCGCCACCGCATCGACCAGGCGATCCACCCCGACCATGTCCGCCCGCTCCAACCGCACCGCCAGCGGCAAATCCTCGGCCCCCAACAGGACAATACGGTCGTCAGGCCGATGCTCGCGGCACCAGTCGATCAGCCGGGTGGTGGCTGGGCGATCGACGCTGGCGATCCACCAGGAGAGCAGCCCTTCGCCATCCGTCCCCAGCCATGCCGCCGTCTCTTGGAGCTGAGGCGCATGGCCGTCCAGCGACAAGGTTCGGGCCGGCTCGGGCAGGGCCGCCGCCGGATCAGCCGCGCACCGGGCCGCGAACAAGCCGAGCTTGATGCGGGCGTTGCCAATGTCGACGGCGATCAATGCGGGACAAGACATGAGGATCGAAGCCGGGCTGAAGGACGACGCGGAACTGACATGGTCCCCTCACGGGTCAAATCCGAACCTCAGAATCCGAAGTACGAAACAAATCCAAATAGCGAAATTCCAAAATGCCCGGAGAATCGCGGTTTTGGCTCTTTGAACATTCGGCTATTGAATTTGTTTCGGATTTCGAGCTTCGGATTTCGGATTTTATAGTCTACCATGCCGGCGCCGGCCCTTGCAGCACCCGGGCGATTCGGGCGACCAACTCATTCAAACCCTGTCCGGTCACTGCCGAGATTAGCAGGACTTCCCCGCCGGTGGCCTCGGCCAATCGGCGGCGAACCTCCGAGCTGCCCGGTAGATCGGCCTTGCTGACGACCACGATCTCCGGGCGGCGAGCGAGCTCCTGGCTGTGCTTTTCCAGTTCCGCACGGATGTTGCGGTAGTTCGCCAGCGGATCGCTGCCGTCACTAGGGGCCGATTCGACCAGGTGAACGAGGATCCGAGTGCGTTCGATGTGCCGCAGAAATTCGTGCCCCAGTCCCACGCCCTGGTGGGCGCCTTCGATCAGGCCGGGGATGTCGGCCAGGATGAACGAGCGATCGAAGTCGATCTGCACGCGGCCGAGGTGCGGGTGTTTGGTGGTGAACGGATAAGGAGCGATCTCCGGGCGGGCCCGCGAGAGCCGGCTCAACAGCGTGCTCTTGCCGGCGTTCGGCTTTCCCAGCAAGCCGACGTCGGCGATGACCTTCAGTTCGAGCCGCAACCGACGCGCCTCACCCGGCTCGCCGGGGGTGGATTGCCGCGGCGCGCGGTTGACGGCCGACTTGAACCGCACATTGCCCTTGCCGCCTTTGCCCCCCAGGGCGGCGATCACCCGATCGCCAGCGGCCACCAGGTCCTTCAACACGTGTCCGTGCTGGGCGTCGATCACCACGGTGCCCGGCGGGACGAGAATCACCAAATCTTCGGCCGACCGACCATGACAATTGGCGCCGCTGCCGGGCTGGCCGTTGGCGGCCTTCCACAGCTTACGATGGCTGAGCGGGGCCAGGCTGTCGGCCCCCTCGTCGGCCAGCAGTACCACGCTGCCGCCGTCGCCGCCGTCGCCGCCGTCCGGCCCGCCGCGAGGGATGAATTTCTCCCGGCGGAAGCTGACGCAGCCGTCGCCTCCCTTGCCCGCCTCCACCTGGATTTCCGCCTCGTCAACAAACATCGCTTTCTTAACGCAGTTTCCACCAGTCTACTTGGAGCAGGGGGAAAGCGGAAGGCGTGGCGCAGCCTTCGGCCACAAACATAGTCCGAAAAACCTGGCAACCACGAAGGTCACGAAGATCAGAAAGAAACGGTCGAATATGACCCTCTTCACCTTCGTGCTCCTTGTGACCTTCGTGGTTCAGACACACCCGCTTGTAAAGTACCGTACGATAAGTGAACAAAAGTCTGTCAGGACAACCAGCTTTTGCGAGCTTGTGGTACAGGTCGTCACCGAGGGTTTTCGCCGACTTTCCTCTACGATACACTGTTGCTTAGCAGACCATTTTCCAAGACATCGAGACGAGGTCAATCATGTGGGCGACAATCTGCCCAGGTGCGCGGATCCTTGCGATTCTACTGGTTTTTGCCTTTCCCATTGCCGTGGCGGCGCAATCCAAGCCGGCCGTCCTTACGAGCCGCGGCCAGCGCATTAAGGCATTTTGCATCGACTTCAATTGGGCGCCGGGCGGGCCGAACGGATTTGCCGCGCCGGGCGGCTTTGCCCAGGCCGATCCCCAGGTCCATTTCCAATGGTACCAGGACCTCGGCGTCAACACGATCCAGACTTTCTGCGTGAGCTGCAACGGCTACGCTTGGTTTCGCCAGAGCGCGGTGGCTCCGGTGCAGCCCGGTTTGAAGCATGACTTTCTGCCGGAGCTTGCCGAACTTGCCCACCGTCATGGCATGCGGGTGATGGGCTACTTTTGCGTCGGCGCCAACACCTACTGGGGGCAAAAACATCCCGACCAAAGCTACAACACGCCCGCCGGCCCGCCGAGCGCCATTCATATCCCGTTGACCAACCAATATGTCGACTATCTGGCCGCCAGCATCCGCGACGCATTGAGCAAGACGCCCATCGACGGCTTTATGCTCGACTGGGTCTTCAGCCCGCCGCATCTGCTCGGCCACGAGCGCCAGCCCCGCTGGCTCGAGTGCGAGAAGCAAATGTATGCCGAGCTCTACGGCCGGCCATTTCCGGGCAAAGACGAGATCAACGCGAAGATCGCCTTGCAGTTTCAGCGCCGGGCGGTGGATCGCTGCTGGACGCGCATCCGGGCCGCGGCGAAATCAGCCAAGCCGGATTGCATCCTCTGGTTGAGCTGCTTTGATCTGCGCGATCCCCAGGTGGCCGGATCGAGGATGTTTCGAGAGGTCGATTGGCTGATGAATGAAAACCCCGACCCCACCTCCCTGGCCGCAGTTCGCAAAGAGAAAGGACCGCACACCAAGATCATCCAGTGCCTGTGCGGCTGGGGCGGGCATGATCCGCGCCGCATCGTGGGCCGTCCCGAGTATGCCGACCTTGGCTTCTACGGGTTCGCCGCCGCCGATCTGGCCACGACGCTGCCGCCTCGCTCGATCGCGCAACACGTCGGGCCGGCCGAAAACGTGCGCAACATCGAAATTCTCCGCGACGTCTTCCACCGTGGCGTAAAGGATTGAGGCGGCGACAGGGTGGTTGCAAGCCGGCCGATCGGGCGTATAATCATTGGCCTCGTAAGTCATGGGTTTTCACTGATCCTCACAAAGGGAGGCGGTTGCCATGGCAGAAGTCGAACTCGGCCGGATTACCCATTATTTCAGCAAGATTGGCGTGGCTGCCATCGCGATCGCCCAGGACGCGATCCGCCTGGGCGACACGATTCACGTCAAGGGCCACACCAGCGATTTCCTGGTGAAAATCGACTCGATGCAGATCGACGGCAAGTCGGTCGACGAGGCGAAGGCCGGCCAATCCATCGGTATTCGTGTGCCGCAGCACGCCCGCGAACACGACGTGGTCTACAAAGTCGTGGAGTGACCGCCGAAACGGGCTAATAGCCGGCACAGCCGGCACTAGCGGCACTCGGCCTTTGACGCTGCTGGCTCTGTGACCTATATGTCAATTGGGAACCGGGCTACGGTCACGGGACCGAAGGTCATGAATGCTTCGGACGGTTCAATGCCCAGCGACGATGCTCGAACTGCGCAACTTTTGGCCCCGCTGCGCGCCGAGTGGCGGCGGGTGCGTAAATTGGCAGCCGCCCATCAGGGCCGCTGGGAAAAAGCTCAGGCCCAACTCGACCACCAGATTCAACGCCTGGCGGCCGATTTGGAAACGCAGCCCGACGAAGCATCCGCCCGGATCGATGACTTGGAAAGGCGGCTGGCGGAAGCCGACGAGCGGCTGGCGGAAGCCCAGCAACGGGCGGCGGACGGCGGCCAGAACGGCGGCCCACCCGCCGACGACAACTTGCAGCGGCAGTACGAGCTGGCTCTGGACGATCTCCGCGAGTTGAAGGCCAAGAACGCCGACTTGCAACAGCAAGTCGCCAGGCTCCGGGCCGCCAACACTACCAACATCATCGCCGGTCAATCTGCCGGCGGTGTGCTCGACTGGGAAGCCGAGAAAGCCCGGATCCTGGCGGTGCTGGAAGCCGACGCCGACCAGACCGACCGACGGCGCTCCGAGCGATTGAAAATCGAGGACGTGGTGCGGGCCACCGATCAGGTGATCGCCGCCAAGGACCAGCAGTTGGAGGCCTTGAAGAAGCAACTGGCCGACACGTCGCCGGCCGGCGCGAGGCCGGCGACGGCGGCCGAAATGGCACAAGCCGCGATCCTCGATCAAGACGAAGTCGTTCGCCAAGAGCGCGACCGGCTCCAGGCGTTGCAGCAAGAGTGGAGCGAGAAGCTTCGTCAAGCGGAAATCGAGATTTCGCTTCAGCGGGCGGCCCTCGCCCGAGAGCGGGCCGAACTCGAAGCCCGCCGCCGCCCCGGCGGGTCTCCACCGCAAGCCAGTTCCTCGACGACTTCTACGCCGCCCGCCAAACCCGCCCGTGGTCGATGGCTGACGCACCTGGGCCTGGCCGGCGCCGAGCCCACGGACGAGCAGACCGCCCGGCCATGACGGTCTTGGAGTTTCGCTCCTATAAAGCCGAACGCGGAAAGCCGAAAGCTGAAAAAGTGCAAACCACAGCTAATACCTCATCGGCCTTCCGCTTTCCGCTTTCGACTTTCGGCTAGACGTCGCACCACCTCCCCTCCGCGGCCGAGCGGCGGACGCACTCCATCAGGTGTTGGACGCGAATGCCCTGCCCCAGGCTTGGTTCAGCGGGCTGACCTGCCGCGACCGCCGCGAGGAAGTTCGCCAGACAGGCCACGTGGCTGCTAAGCCAGCCGACCGCCGCCTTGGGACTGGGAAAATTGGTGGCCGGAGGCAAGTAGCGCTGTCCGCAGTCGATCCGGTTCCAGCCCCGCCAGCCCCCCATGGGCTGATCGGGCGCGGTGGCGTCGTGGAACTCCAAGTGGTGAGGATCCATGCCGTTGAAGCGCAGCGCCCCTGCCGAGCCGTGGATCTCCAGGCGTATTTCGTCTTCGCTCCCGCTGGCCAGTTTGGTCGCCTCCATCGATCCCAAGGCACCGGCTGGCGTTTTCGCCAGCAGCAGCACGCTGTCCTCAACATCCACCGATCGCATTTTGTTCGGTTCGCCGGGCAGGGGGCGTTCGGGGTAGGCGATTTGAGTAGCAGCCATGATCGACTGGAATGGTCCGATCAACCAATCGACCAGGTCGAGCACGTGTGAGCCCAAATCGGCGATGGTTCCGGCCCCGGCCTCCGCCGTAAGCCGCCACTTCAACGGCGTCGCCGCAGGGGCGCTGCCGCCGTGCAAATAGGCGGCGCGGAAGGCGAGGATCTTGCCCAACGCCCCAGACGCGACCAGTTGACGGGCCCGCATGGTGGCCGGGAAGAAGCGGTTTTGAAAGGTCATCTGCCCAGTCGCCTGGTAATTGGCCAATGCGGCCCGGACTTGCTCCGCCTCAGCCATGTCGACCACCAGGGGCTTGTCGCAGTAGACGTGCTTCTGGTGGGCGATGGCCGAAAGCAAGGCTTCCTTGTGGAGATGGTTCGGGGTGCAGATGTGTACGATGTCGATGGCCGGGTTCTCGGTCACCGCCCGGAAGTCGGTCGCCGCCGCGTCGGCCCCGATCACTTGCCGTGCCGCTTCGGCCGTCTCCGGTCGGCTGGTCACTACATACGTCAGCCGGGCTTTTAACGGCACGGGATCGTAGAACAGCGGCAGGTTCCGATACCCGTAGGCATGGACCCTGCCGATGAAACCGAAGCCGAGAATGCCGACGTTAAACGTTTTCAAAACAATCGCCCCCAATAGCCGCGGTCAAAACGAAGGTAAAATGAAAAATGCAAATTGCAAAATGAAAATCGGCGCACGCCTTCACGCGCGACGTTTTTCATTTTGCATTTTTCATTTTGCGTTCCGCACTTCCGCCTCAATCATTCATGACGGGCGGACTACCACCTTAGCCCAAGACGGCGCGCCGCACAAGGAGGACGAGCTTGGAGTCCTCTCACGCCCGCGGGTGAAACTTCTTGTGTACTGCCTTCAATCGCGTCGGGTCGACGTGCGTGTAGATCTGCGTGGTGGCGATGCTCGCGTGTCCGAGCAATTCCTGAACCTGCCGCAAATCGGCCCCGCCGGTCAGCAGGTGGGTGGCAAAGCTGTGTCGCAGGGTGTGCGGGCTGACCTCCGGCGGCATGCCGACCCGACGGGCGTACTGCTTCAACAGCTCCCAGATCCGCTCGCGGCGCAGGCGGCGGCCGCGCCCCGAGAGCATAACCCACTCCGGCGCGGTGGGCCGCTTGGCAGCCAGTTTGGGCCGCTCCTCCCGCAAGTACAGGCTTACCGCCTCCACTGCCCGCGGATTCAGCGGCACCATCCGCTCTTTGTCACCCTTGCCGCGGCAGGTGCAATACGCCTGGTCGAGGTGCAGGTCGCACAGCCTCAGGTTCGAGATTTCCGACGCCCGGCAGCCGGTGGCATAGAGCAGCTCCAGCAAGGCCCGATCGCGCCGCCAGCACGGATCGGTCTTGCCGGGGGCGACCAACAGCCGGGTGACTTGCTCGCCGCTGAGCACCTTGGGCACGCGCTGCCAGAGCTTCTGGCTGCCCAACAACTCCGCCAGATTGTCGCTAAGGACGCCTTCGAGTTGCAGGTAGCGGAAAAAGACCTTGAGCGACACGATATGCCGGGCAATGCTGGCCGGGGCCAACCCGCGCCCGCTCAACCAGCCCACATAGTCGGCCAGATCGCGGATCGAGAGCTTCGGAATGCTCCGCTGGTCGAGCCAGAGCACGAAATGCCGCAGGTCGCGGCCATAAGCGGCCACGGTGTTGCCCGACAGGTGGCACTCCCCGGCTGCGTACAACTGAAACGCTTCCAGCCAGGTCTTCGCCGTGTTGGCCGGCTTGGGCGGCTGGACGTGCAGGAGTCGGCGACGGATGGGGGACACGTTGGGCGTTTTTTGCGTTAACCGGGCTTAGTTATTGTCCTGCGCATCGGATGAGAGATTGGGCAATCTCCAGCCTCTTTGCCGGCGGCAATGCGGCTTGCCGAGAGATTGACCGATGACGCGGATTGTCCCGATTTTCCTGACGGGCACCGCGCCGCCGCGTGCTGACTGTGGGCGAGCACGTGGACCGTGGGGCGCGAACCGAGGATGAGTTCGGGAGGCGGACGAACGAGAGATGAGCGCACTCTGCCTTCCCCCTTCCGCCCTCCGAACTCCGCCCTCCCACGCCCCGCATTGTCTTGGGGGATTGTTCCCCTGCCGCCTCCCCGCTATATTGGTGGGGCCGTGGTTCCGGCGACCTTGCGACTTTTTGTGGGGCATTCGCGGCAGCGTTGGGGAGCTTCCCATCGTGGCGGAACGCTCGGGCAATAGCAACGGCCTGGTAGGGCCAACCTCGTCCACTTTGTTGGATCGCGTCAGCGCCCGCGATGAAGCGGCTTGGCGGCGGCTGGCTACCGTCTACAGCCAGCTTGTCCTCTATTGGTGCCGCTCGGCCGGCGTCCGGCGCCAGGATTGCGTCGATGTCTGCCAGGAGGTGTTTCGCTCAGTCGCGCAGAACATCGACGGCTTCCGCCACAGTCAGTCGGGCGGCAGCTTTCGCGGCTGGCTGCGCACCATCACCCGCAGCAAGGTGATAGACCACTTTCGACGGCAAGATCGGCAACCAGCCGCTGCCGGCGGCTCGCAGGCCTACCAGGACTTTTTGGCCATTCCGGATAGCGACCTGAGCAGCGCTGCCGATTCAAGCGACAGCGAGAACGCCATCTTGGTCAAGGGAGCGCTGGAGTCGATCCGCAACGAGTTTGAGGATCGCACCTGGCGGGCATTTTGGCGAGCGACCGTCGATGGCCAGCGATCCACGGCGGTGGCGGAATCGCTGAACATGACGCCCGCCGCAGTCCGCCAGGCAAAGTCGCGGGTCCTCCGCCGCTTGAGGGAGGAACTCGGGCAGCTTCCCGAAGCCGAAGGCCTTAACATGCAGAAGACATATCCGTTCACGGGGATTACATTGGGTCGGTGAGAAGACGCGTTTCTCGGAATAAGATTGCAAGGAGGACCCGAAAAGTCGTGTCACACCTGAAGCGTTAGTTATCAATAGCGAGCGAAAATGGCGATATCCGCCCGCTCGCTGGATATGAGGCTTCTGGTACCAACCCAAAGGGAGGAGGAGAACGTGACACGCTTGGCTTTGACGGTTCTTTGTTGCCTTGCGATCGCGCACGCTGCCGTGGCGGTTAACGAGCCGCCCTCGAGCCCGTCGGAGCAACGATCCTGGTTGTGTGAGGAGCTCTTGGCCGATATGGGCACCGCGGACGAGTCTCCTTTCACGAAGCAGGATAGGGGGCGAGTGCTGGCCCTCAGTAACCCACACGCGAAACCAAGCTGGAGCGTTGGTAACCGGGACGTCACCCTGTTGGCCGACTACTACTACCACACCCGTGCCCGAGCCGAGGAGGACTTTCAAGACGAGCAACGCGCCAGTCGGTATCAGCCACAGGATCCCAACCAGCCGCCTGCGACTACGGACAAGCAACGGGAAATTGCCAGGGCCGACTATGAGGAAATCGCCAAACTGGGCGGAAAACTCTCGGGCAAGGGCCCCGCCGTGAAGAAGCTGGCCCAATTGATCCACGCGTCGTTGCCCGGCTTCCGTGGCCGAGAAAATCTGTTGCTCGTTGCACCGCCGGGCAATTCCGACCCTCCGACCAACACAATCATCGTCCCTGTCCCTGCCCCGGTATACACTTTCCCATACGTTTTGACGCCAGGGGGCATCCCGTTTGACTACTATTACCCTGGCTGGGATGGCCCGAACTGGCACCGACATGATCCGCGGTGGCACGACAATCGACATCTGTCCGAAGGCCAGGACAGGTTCGTCAATCCACCGCTGGGCCAC
Organism: Planctomycetota bacterium; assembly: GCA_021784975.1. Lineage (GTDB taxonomy): Bacteria > Planctomycetota > Planctomycetia > Pirellulales > Thermoguttaceae > JAJYGU01. The sequence goes on along the minus strand of JAJYGU010000416.1, from coordinate 4,870 downwards.
AGAGTGCCGAACCCGTATGTCAATCATCCTGGAGCCGTCCGCCAATTTCAGAACCGACCAGTACCGGGAGGCGTGAGAATGATTCCGATTGGAACCAGAAACATCCAGGGGCCGATTTTCCGCCCGGCAAACCAGCGGTTCAAGGCAGCTCCCTACCGACCAAACACAAGAAACAACATGAACCGATGAAAAGAGACCGAGACTCAGGGCGCGAATCAAAGCAAATTGGCGTTCTGGACGGGAACGCTAATCTCAGCTAATCGCCACTAACCGGAACCATTAGCGACGATCAGCGGCGCTTAGTGTTCCACAAGTTTGCGTCTTTGCGGTGAGGCCAGGAAAGGGTTTGCCTGACCCACCATACAATTCGCAAACGGTATTGGGGCCAGTCGTGACGCACACCGAGCATTGCCCGAACCAAGACCTGCTGGCGCAGTACGCCCTCGGGAAGATATCCGAGGCCGACCTGGATACCATCGCCGCCCATGTCGAGACGTGTTCCGTCTGCCAGACGCAGTTGGAGAACCTGGACTGCCTGACGGATGCGGTCGTCGAGTACCTCCGTCGTTCGATCCCTGAAGAACCCGACTCCGGCGACTCTTTGGTTGACGAACTACTGCCCAAAGTGGCCCTCGCCTGGTGGCAATATCGCGCAGGCCTTGCTGAACAAGCACCTGAGCCCGCCCTGCCGCTGCAAATCGGCCCGTACCAGCTCGTCGAGAAGCTTGGCGAAGGGGGCATGGGGGTGGTCTACAAGGCCCTCGACACCAAGTTGAATCGGCCGGTTGCCGTCAAGCTGATGCCTGACTGCCGGCGGCAATCGCCCCATGCGCTGGCTCGTTTTCATCGGGAAATGGTGGCCGCCGCCAGGGTCGATCACCCAAACATCGTGCGGGCCCACGATGCGGACGAGGTCGATGGACGGTTCCTTCTGGTGATGCAGTTCGTCGAGGGAGCCGACCTGTATTCGCTGGTCCGCCGAGTCGGACCATTGGACGTTGCAGAAGCCTGTGAGATAATTCGCCAGGCGGCCGTTGGATTGCAGCACGCCCACCAGAACGACCTTGTTCACCGGGATATCAAACCGTCGAACCTGATGCTCACCACCACCGGCGTGGTCAAGCTCCTCGACCTGGGATTGGCCCGGCTTCAAATCGAATCGAGCGCCCAGGGCGACATGACCACCCTTGGCCAAATCCTGGGTAGTCCCGACTACATGGCGCCGGAACAAGGCGCCGACCCGCACGCTGCCGACGCCCGGTCCGACATCTACGCCTTGGGCTGCACGCTTTACTTCCTGCTGGCAGGCAGCCCGCCGTTCGGCGACCAGCGGCACGATGGGTTTCTCAAGAAGCTCGTCGCCCACGCTAGCGAAGAGGTTGTGCCGATTCAGCGGATTCGACACGACGTGCCCAGCCGCTTGGCTCGCTTTCTGGGCAAGATGCTGGCCAAGAGGCCGGCCGATCGCTGCGCTACGGCAGCGGAGGTGGCCGAGGCGTTGCAGCCATTCTGCCTCGACAGCGACCTTGTCGCGATTGTCCGTGGAGAAAGGCCGCAGCGTCCGAAGAAGCGAGCTGCGTCGACCGCGCCCAAGAGTCTTGTGTCGGAACAGCGGCCCGGGTCGCCGAAGGCAGCAGCGGCCGCTCCCGTTGCGCGCGCAAAGCCCAGCGACGGCAGCCCAGCGGTTGTGGACGGCAAGTACGAACAAGAGGCTTCAGGAAGCTCGTCCGACTCGTTGCCGAGTGGACCGCCGGGCAGTTTGGACGCCGTATTGGCGACGCTGGGCAGCTCTGATCCGAGCCTGGGGACTCTAGGTACCAATATTGTCCTGGGGTCGGACGACGAGGCGAGTCCCGGGCAGCCTGCGTCCCGGCGCTCGCCCAACTGGCGTTGGATGCTGGTGGCGGCCTCGGCAGGTCTGGCAGCGGTCGTCGTAGCAGTCATTATGGCAATGGTGGTCCTCGGCCAAACTGGATTGGTTGGGCCAGAGGCCGACGGCCAACCGACGCCTACCGCCGGCGCCAAGGCGGCCCGGGGCGATCCATTGATCGCCAATGCGCCGGCCGCGCCGAAGAACGACAATCACGTGAAAGAGCCGTTGCAAAAAACCGTGGCCCAGCAGCCAAGCAGGCCTCTGTCTCCGCCTGGGCAGCCGCCGCCGAAGCGCGGTAAGCGCAAGGCTCCCAAGCCGTCGCCCCCGCCCCAAAAAGCACCGCCGGCCGGGCCATCGAAGCCCGTGGAACCGTTCAAGGATCTGGCCGCCGCGGCGCCTTTGCCGAGCCTGCCTGCCGACGACAAGCAATTGACCGCGCCATCCCAACCCGTCTCGCTGGGCAAGCTGCGACTGGCGGCGGACGCCAAACCCCAGGTTTCCTTGATCGGGGAGAACGTCTTCCTCCGCCAGGTGGGCCGCTATGCGGTTCGGCCGGAGCCGGGGAGCGGGGCCGCGCGCGCCTGGGTGATTCAAGTGAAGGTTGGCAGCGACCCGTCGGCCAGCCATAGCGATCCCGACCTGGCCCGCATTTGGCTCGATCACAGCGAGTTGAAGATGGGCTGGTTGCCGGGGGCGAAACGTAGCTGGACCGACCCACTGCAGACTTGCGGCCTGCTGGTGTCGGTCGGCAATCAGAGCCGAATGGTGGCCCTCTGCCGTCCGCAGGAGGTCGAGCCATTGTCGATCAAGATCGAATATGACCCCACCTCCCGCCAAATGTCCTATCTGGCCGACACTCGTCGGCTACCGTGCCAGTTCTTGCCCCCTGAGTCGCTGCGGTTGGAGGTTACCGGCTTGGCCCGGCCTTTCCCGCCCTTTACGCTCGAGCCCGGCAGGCCCATTGCCCCGACGGAGAAGGTCGATATCCGACTGGACAACCCGCAGCTTCCGCCGACGGTGCTGCAAGTGGAATTCGAGGTGCAATCGCACATCGCCAATTTTACGGTTACGCCGTTGTGCGCGTTGCCGGGATTGACCCAGCCCTCCGCGACGAAAGAAGCGAAGACGCCGAGCGCCTCCGCCGATGGGCCGAAAGATGCGCCCGAGTTGACACCTTTTCAGCGCGATCAGTTCAGCGATCTGGCCGACAAACTGACGCGGCGGTTCCTGTCTCGCGCCAGCCATTCCCGAGGGAAGGAGCGTGAGCGGCTGCTGGGGCAACTGAAGTCGGACCTTGCCCAGTGCGAGGCGTTGGGCGACTTGTTACACGCCCTGCGTAAAGAGAACCCGGATCGTGAGAACCAGGCCCGAGCGGTCTACTTTCGCCTTTTTCGGCAAATCGGCGACTGCCAAGTCGACCTGCTGGTGGCTCGCCCGCCGAAATCCGCCGCCGATCCCAAGCCGCCGCCAAAACAGAGGTAGGTCAGGTACGCCGTACCTGACAGAGAAGGAGTGCCTGACGCTCGGGCGATGGTCGACGTGTCAGGCACGGGGTGCCTGGCCTACGCGGTGCCGTGTTTAATTCGTGTTTCATCCGCCGCCCCGCAGAAAGTGCCGGGCCACCTTACCGATCCCGAAGGCGATCTCGTCGATGTCGGTCTCGGTGTAGTGCTCGTAGACGTTCAGCATGATCCACCGCCGGAAGGCGTCTTCGGCCACCGGGCAGTCACCCTGCCGGTAGTGCTTGTCGGTCTTCGTGTCCGCGCACAGGAACGGGTAATGGCTGCCCGGAAACGCCGACCGCTTCTGAAAAATGTCGTACAGGTAGACCGGCCGTCCGCCGGTGATCTGCTCGGCCTCGTTGGGCACTCCCTCGGCGGCCAAGGCGGCCGAGAACTCGCGGGCCGAGACCCGCAACCGATCCAAATCCAGCTTGAACAAATAGAGGAAATACGAGTGGCGGCAGCCGGGCGGCGTGGATTGCGGCCCGACGCCGGGCGTATTACGCAGGTGCTCGTCGAGGCGGCGTCCCAGTTGGTTACGCCGACTGGTGACTTCGGCGATCCGCTCCAGTTGCACCAGGGCCACCGCCCCTTGCAACTCGGTCATCTGGTAGTTCGGGGCCAGGAAGAACGGATTGCGGATCTTCTCTTCGCGCTGGTAACACTTGTCCAAGAAGATCGAGGCCAGGTAACGCAGTCGGTCGTCGTTGGTCGCCACCATGCCGCCGGAGCCGCAGGTGATGTGTTTGAAATGGTTGAGCGAAAACGCGCTAATCATTCCCATGGTGCCCACGTCCCGCCCGTGATACTGGCAGCCGTAGGCCTGGGCGCAGTCCTCGATGACGGGCAGATGGTGCCGCCCGGCGAGTTCCAGCAGCCGGTCCATATCGACGGCCAGCCCGGCATGATGCACGGCTACGATCGCTCGCGTCCGGCCGGTGATGACCCGCTCGACGGCCGCCGGGTCCATGTTGAGCGTCTGCGGATCCACGTCGGCGAACACCGGAACCAGGCCCTGGTAGAGGATGCCGGTCAGCGTGCCCATGTCGGTGATGGCCGAAGTGACGACCTCGCTGCCCGGCGGGAGCTCCAGGGTGGCCACGGCCATGTGGACCGCCGCGGTGCCGCTGGCGCAAGCGATGCAATGCTTCAGGCCCATCATCTCGGCGAATCGCCGCTGGAAGGCGTGGACCTTGGTGCCAGAGAAGAAGAACAAGATGTCGGAATCGATCACCTCGTCGAGCAGCCGCTTCTCCGCCTCGCCGTGCCGTTTTCGGGCGGGAAAAGGAGTGCGTTTCGCCAGCGGCCCGCCCTGGACGGCCAGCCGCTCGGAAAGATCGTACATATCAGCCTCCTAGCTGTGTTAGCGGCCGTCCAGCAACAATTTCCACTTTTGCCAAGGGGACAGTCCCATTTTCGTCGGACGAAAATTGGGACAGTCCCCAACTTGTTCTTGGACGGCCGCTTAGCGGAGGCTGATTATAGCAGCCCGGCC
>JAJYGU010000155.1 GCA_021784975.1 Planctomycetota bacterium | reverse complement strand
ATCTGAACGTGGCCGACACCCTCGGCGTCCAGGCGGCCAGGGTGACCGTAGACGGGGCGAGCCTGACGGTCTACGGGCCGTACGGATCGAGCACGAGCGCGAACTACGCAGGCCTGCTCGGCACGCTTTCGCCCGGCACCCATACCTACGCGATCACGGCCACCGGGGCCAACGGAGTCTCGGTGTCCGCCAGCGGCAGCTTCTCAATCGTCTCAGCCGCCGCGGTTGACCAGGCCTTGCTGCACAGTCCGGGGACCAGTGTGAAGAGCGACTGGCTGATGGATGACAACGCGGCGGCCGGGTAATTTTTGCCCCAAGGCCCAATCCACCGCCCAAGCGCAGACCGACGCATAGAATGGGACCGCAGATCCACTGGTGGCAATAGCTTGCAAAGGTCGGCAAGGTCCGGTAAGATCGCAACGTGCAAAGCCCTTGAGGCGATTTCGACCAGCGGTTTCCCACGCTCGACAAGCTGGAGGTCGCTGGTTCGAGCCCGGCATCGCCCGCTTACGTACCCGACCTTCGGCCAGAAAAGCAGTTGCGTAACACGGAGTGGCGGCGGACACATGAAAACCATCTCTGCGGCACTGGCGGCAATTACGGCCCTGGTGGCGGCCGGCATCTCGGCCGGGGTCGAGGTTCCTCGGCCGAGCCGCTCTCAAGCGGAATGGCTGGATGCGGGCATCGGCATTTTTGTGCATTGGGCGCCCAACGTCTACCAGGGTACGGAAGGCGATAATCTCTCCACGCCGCGCGAGAAGATCGATCCCGACCGGTTCGACGCGGCCAGCATCGTCGCGGCGGCCAAGTCGGCCAAGGCCGGCTACCTCATCTTCGTCGCCAAGCACGTCGGCGGATACTGCGCTTGGCAGACCGAGACCACCGACTACTGCCTGAAGACCTCGCCGTGGAAGAACGGCAAAGGCGATATGGTGGCCGACCTGGCGACGGCCTGCCGGCACGGGGGACTGGGCTTCGGCGTGTACCTCTCGCCCCGATCGGACATCCACGGCGTCGGCGTCGGTGGAAGGGCCGCTGACGCCAATAAACAACGGGCCTACAACGAGGTCTACCGCCGGCAACTGACGGAGATCCTCAGCCATTACGGACCGATGTTCGAGATGTGGTTCGACGGCGGCAACGTGGTGCCGGTCAACGATCTGATCGACAAGCTCGCCCCCGAGATCATTACTTTTCAAGGCCGCCGGTTGAACTCGACGCGGTGGGTCGGCACCGAACACGGCTTCGCCCCTTATCCCTGTTGGAACACGATTCGTTGGAAGCCCGGCCAGACGCCGCCCGAGGGGGCCGGCACGCCCGACGGCAACACCTGGTGCTCGGCGGAATGCGACGTCTCGATTCTGCGTCCGAATTGGTTTTGGCGCAAGGGCTGCGACCGTCACATCCTCAGCCTCAACGAGCTGGTCGAGATCTATTACATGTCGGTCGGCCGCGGGGTGAACCTGCTATTGAACATCACCCCCGACGACCATGGAGCGATCCCGCCGGCACAGGTTCGCCGGCTCAAGGAATTCGGCGACGAGATCGACGCCCGCTTCGGGCATCCGCTGGCGATCACCCACGGGACGGGCAATACGCTGGAATTAGGGTTTGCCGGCGTGACCACCATCGACCATTTGGAACTGGCCGAAGACATCCGGCAAGGCGAGCGGGTCCGGCAGTTCGTAGTGGAAGGCCGTGCGGCCGATGATCGCTGGATCCCGGTGGTCCGCGGCACTCAAATCGGCGCCCGGCAACTGTTTCCGATCCCCGCTGTCAAAGTAAGCCGCTTGCGACTGCGAGTGGAGAAATCGGTTGGTGAGCCGCTGATCCGGCAATTCGCGGCGCTCCGCGTCGGTCGCCCGGTGCCAAGGGCGGCCTACAGGTAGAATAAAGTTGACTTCTCTCCTGCACAATCGAAGAATGAATTCAGTCGGCCGGGCCGATCGTGGCAGCCGAATGAGCAAAGGTTTCAAGAGAGAGAAGGAGTAGGAAGATGAGAAGGTTTGTCGCGAGTGCTGCGATGGTTGCGATCATCCTGTTTTCGGCCCAACTTGCCGTGGCGGGACCGGTCGTGCCCAAGGAGATCGGGGCAAATGCCAAATGGTTCGCCCACGTCAACTTCGAGGCGATTCGGGCCACGAAGCTCGCCCAAGACTTTAAGGCCCACTGCCCCATGTACCGCGAGTGCCACGCCAAGGCGGAAAAGCTGGCCAAGAAGCTGGGCATGAACCCGATGAAAGACGTGCTGGACCTGACGCTCTACGGCGATAGCTATGCGCCGCATGTCGGAGTGGCCCTCGTATCGGTCAAGAAGCTCGACCGGGAAAAAATGATCAATTTCCTCAGGGAAAAGCACCCCGACTACAAGACCAGCGAGTATGGCAGCCGGCTCTTGTATAGCTGGACCCATGAGCCTTTTGCGCACCATGGCCACTTCGAGCACGAAGCCTGTTGCGAAGCGCACGAGCACGCGGCGTGGCACGAACACCACGAACACGAGGCGTGGCACGAGCACTGTGCGTGGGGCGAACATCATGAAGGCCATGAGCACCACGTCTGGCCTTGGCACCACCATGGACCAAAGCACTTGACGGCCGCCTTTGCCAGCGACACCCTGCTGGTGATCGGAACCGGCAAGGCGCGGGTGGAGGCCGCCCTGGACGTGCTGGACGGCAAGAAGCCCAGCCTGGCTGCCGGCGCTGCGCTGCTGAAGGGCATCCCCGCCGACGCCATTTTCTCTGCTCGAGCAAGTGATATTTCGGTGAAAGATCGCGAGATGATCGATTGCCCGCTCGTGAGCAACTGCAAGGCCGTTTCGGCGACGTGGACGGACAGCAGGGGGCAGATCCTGGGCCGGTACGAATTCAGCACCGTCTCGGACAAGACCGCCGGCGAGTTCAAGACGGTGCTCGACGGCCTGGTGGCCTTCGGGCGGCTCCGCTTCAGCCACCTTCCCGCGGTCGCCAAGCTGCTGGACGGCGTAAAGGGCGAGGTCAAGGGTCCGGTGTTCACCGCCACCATCGCGATTTCGACCAGCGATGTCGAGGCGGCGTTCAAGGCGGGCATCGAGCACAAGATGGAGTGCCAGATGGAACATAAGGTGGGACACAAGAAGGCCTCGGCCGAAGGCCCGGTACCTCATCACGCCGAGCGCGGCAAGTCGGCAACTGCCAAGAAGCCCGCAACCGCCAAGAAGTAGAAGCGAAGGAGGTTTACCATGACGTTGATGGAATACTTTGAAAAGACCGAGGGCATGGGCGTGCTGGCCACGGCCGACGCCCAGGGGCGGGTGGACGCGGCCCTCTACGCCTGCCCCCATTTTCTCGACCCCAACGACGAGAGCGCGCTGGCGTTCCTCATGGCCGATCGCCTTTCGCACCGCAACCTGGAGGCGAATCCGCACGCGGCCTTCCTCTTTATTGAGCACGGCGAGGATCATGCCGGCAAGCGGCTCTCGCTGACCAAGATCAGGGAGGAAACCGATCCGGCCAAAATCCAGTCGCTGCGACGGCGGAATCTGCCCCCGCAGTGTGAGATCGACAAAACCCGGTATCTGGTACATTTCCACGTGGATAGTGTGCGTCCGCTGGTGGGCGATGAGTGGCTGGCGGCCAGCACGGCGGGCCAGGGTAAACGGCAGTCGGCCGCGGACATCCACGCCGGTCGTTGAAGTGTCGGCGGCCACATAATGTGTGCGGCGTGCGGCCTAGGGCGAGGGCGCCCCCGAGGAACGGCGGGTCTATTGATTAGGGGCCGGGCAGCCTACCGCGCGGCATTCCGCCAGCGCCGCCTTCAGCAGCGGGTACTCGCGCTCAAGCCCGCGGACGGCTCCCTCGGCTTCGGCCGGGTATCCGCCGGTTGGTGTTCGTGGGCGACCGCGGCATGGTGACCGAGAAGAACCTGGGAGTGTTGGAGGATGCCGAGGGCGAGTGGGGATTTCTGCCGGGGATGACGCGGCGGCAGAACCCGGCAGCGGAAGCGCTCATTGATCGCGTGGACGAGAATCGCTGGCGCTACTGTGCGGCTGGCATCCGTGCGCGGGAGAAACATGAACCACCGCGGACCCGCGTGCAAGAGGTGGCCTGCGATCGCGTCGTGGCGCGGGTGTTCGTGGTCGATAGCGACGAACGGCGGGCTTACGAGCAGCGGAGGCGAGAGAAGGTGATGGAGCGCGCGCGGGCCGGCTCGCAGAAAGTGCAGACGCGGGTGGCGAAAGGGCAGTTGAAGAAGGCGGAGAAGATCGGCGCCGCCGTAGAGCGGATCATGCAGCGCCACCACGGCCACCGCTACTACGACTGGAAGTCTGCTTCTCGGCCGGGCTTAGCCGCCCTTCTTTTTCGCCCAGCGGCTGTTACTATAGCGGTCCGCCAAGATCCTTCTCGCCCGCTCGGCCCGCTCCGGCTTGTGCACCTGGTCCCACAAGTCGGCCAGGTTGGACAAGGCCTCGGCATGGGCGTCGGAGACATCGGCATAGAGCAAATCGACCTGGAGAAACGCCAATAAGGCCTCTTGCAGCCGGCCCGCCTGGCGATAAGCCGTGCCCAAGACGTTGTAGGCGCGGGCCTGCACTTGTTGGTTGTCGGGATCGGCCCGCTCCAACAGGTTCTTGACGGCGGCAATCGCCTCGTCGTTCTTTCGGACGGCGGCCAGGACCGCGGCCTTGCCCAGATTGGCCAGCAGACGTTCGGTCGCGGCCGGTTCGCCCTCGGCCTCGACCGCCAGCACCCGGTCAAAGGCCGCCCGGGCTTCGTCGGTCTTGCCTTGCGCCAGCAAAGCGCGACCGATGGCCACTCCCGCCCGCATCTTGGTGTCGGGCCAAGGGGCGGCGTCGAGCCGGGCATAATACTCCGCCGCCTGCGGATACTGGCCCACGGCCATCAACAGATCGCCGACCACCTCAATGGCCGTATAGTAGTGATAGCTCTTGGGACTGCCATCGAGGAAAGCGATCATCCGGTGGCCGGCGTCGGCGATCTCACCGCTGCCCTGCTGGGCCAGCCGGGCAGCGCAGAACGCCTTGTAGAACTCAACGTCTTGCTTAATCTCTTCGCGGGGGCTCTCTTCCTTGAGCCGGTTCAACTCGGCCAGGGCGTCGGAAAAGCGGCCCTCCACCACCTTCCGCTTGGCGGCCCGCAGCGTGGCCGGCTCGTTTTCGAAGTAGACGGTAATCACCTGGTTGACCTGGATTTCCTTGGAACCATTGCCGCTGGCGGTCTGCAGATCGATTTTCACCGGGCTCAGGCCGGTCAAGTGGCCAGCGAAGGTCCCCTGGACGGTCTTCACCGAGTCAAACGCCCAACTCTGCCCGCACATGGCCGCGACCAGCGCAATCGCCAGAAGGCCGAAACACCGTCGAAGCATGATTGGTCTCGCGATCCGGGCCATCTAACTGGATTGCCGCCTCTCAACTGATAGCATACCACAAATCCCCCGGGCGATAGCCTCCCCGCCGGAGTTTGGATAGAATAGGAGACTTCCGAAGGGCGGACGCGGCGTTGCGGCGCGCCATGGCGCTTGCGGACACACGGTCAGGAAAGGAATGGGCCATGCGAAGGGCGAAAATCAGTATCATCGGGGCGGGCAACGTCGGCGCGACGGCGGCCCATTGGTGCGCGGCTGCCGAGTTGGGCGATATCGTGCTCGTGGACATTCCCGAAACCGGAGCGATGCCCAAAGGCAAGGCCCTCGACTTGGCCCAGGCCGCGCCCATTGTGGGCTTCGACGCCCAACTGGTGGGCACTACCGAGTACGCCGATACGGCCGGCAGCGACGTGGTGGTGATTACCGCCGGCATCCCGCGCAAGCCGGGCATGAGCCGCGACGACCTCTTGGCCACCAATGCTCGCATCGTTGGCTCGGTGGCCCAGCGGATTGCCCAGACCAGTCCGGCGGCGGTGGTGATGGTCGTCAGCAATCCCTTGGACGCCATGGTGCAACGGACCTGGCAGGTGACCGGCTTTCCGCCGCGGCGGGTGTTGGGGCAGGCCGGCGTGCTCGATACGGCCCGCTTCCGCGCCTTCATCGCCGCCGAACTGGGAGTGAGCGTGGAAGACGTTTCCGCCATGCTGCTGGGCGGGCACGGCGATAGCATGGTGCCGTTGGCGAGTTGCGCCAGCGTCGGTGGGATTCCCTTGACCCAACTGATGCGGCCCGAGCGGCTGGCGGAGATCGTCCAGCGGACCCGCGACGGTGGAGCGGAGATCGTGTCGCTGCTGAGGACCGGCTCGGCCTACTATGCCCCCGCCGCCGCAGTGGCCCAGATGGTCGAAGCCATCGTCCGCGACAAGAAGCGTTTAATCCCCTGCGCGGCCTATTGCGACCGGGAGTACGGCGTGGGCGGATACTACGTCGGCGTGCCGGTGGTCCTGGGCGCCGGCGGCGTGGAGCGAATCATCGAGGTGGAGTTGACCGCCGCCGAGCGGGCCGCTTTCCAAAAGAGCGTCGATGCCGTCAAAGGGCTGGCGGAGACAATGGCGCGGCTGACAGGATGATCATCATGCCCGACCCTTCCAACCAATACGACAATCCCTTGATTTCCCGGTATGCCTCGGCGGAGATGAGCGCCCTGTGGAGTCCGCAGCGGAAGTTCAGCACCTGGCGGCGGTTGTGGGTGGCGTTGGCCGAGGCCGAAGCGGAACTCGGCCTGCCCATCAGTCAGCGGCAGATCGAACAGCTCAAGGCCCATCTCGACGACATCGATTTCGAGGCGGCCGGGGCCTACGAGCGCAAGCTGCGGCACGACGTGATGGCCCACGTCCACGCCTACGGCGACGTGTGCCCCGATGCCCGGCCAATCATTCACCTCGGGGCCACGAGTTGTTACGTGACCGACAACACCGACTTGCTGCTTATGCGGGAAGGGCTGCAAAGGATTGCCGTTCGGGTGGCGGCGGTCATTCAGGCCTTGGCCGCCTTTGCGGCCAAACATCGCGATCGGCCCTGCCTCGCCTTCACCCACCTGCAGCCGGCCCAGCCAACCACGGTCGGCAAGCGGGCCTGCCTCTGGGCGCACGATCTGGCGATGGACCTCGATGAAATCGAACATCGCATCGGCCGAATCAAGGCCTTGGGCAACAAGGGCACCACCGGCACCCAGGCCAGCTTCCTGGAGTTGTTCCAGGGCGATCACGCCAAAGTGCGCAAGCTGGAGGAACTAATCTGCCGCAAGATCGCTTTCGATTCCTCGTATGCGGTGAGCGGACAAACCTACTCGCGGAAGATCGACGCACAGGTATTGGGCGTCCTGTCGGGTGTTGCCCAGAGCGCGCACAAAATGGCCACCGACCTGCGGCTGCTGGCCCATCGCAAAGAGGTGGAAGAGCCGTTCGAGAAGGACCAGATCGGCTCTTCGGCGATGGCCTACAAGCGGAACCCCATGCGCTGCGAGCGGATATGTTCGCTGGCCCGATTTGTGGTCAGCCTGGAATCGAGCGCCGCCCAGACAGCCTCCGTGCAATGGCTGGAACGGACGTTGGACGATAGCGCCAACCGCCGGCTGACGCTACCACAGGCTTTCTTGGCCGCCGATGCCGTGCTGATTCTCTGCCAGAACGTCGCCAGCGGGTTGGTCGTCTACCCGAAGGTGATCGCCGCGCACTTGGCGGCGGAGTTGCCGTTTATGGCCACCGAGAACATCTTGATGGCGGCAGTGGCGGCTGGCGGCGACCGGCAGGACCTGCACGAGCGGATCCGCCGTCACAGTCAGGCGGCCGCGGCGGTGGTCAAAGAACAGGGAGGGCAAAACGATCTCATCGAGCGGCTGGCAGCCGACCCAGCCTTCGCCAAGGTTGATCTGGCGGCCGCCCTAGAGCCGAGACAATTCGTCGGCCGCGCACCCCAACAGGTGGACGAGTTCCTGGCGGATGTGGTCGAGCCGATCCGGGCGCGGTACGCGGGCGCACCGACGATCCAAAACGAACTGCGCGTATAGGCGGTGAATTGACTGCCGTCGTTTACGCCACTACAATCATAATAATCCTGAGTTGACGAGGTGATTCATGCCTGACCCCATTCAACTCGCTCGAGAGGCTGCCTCGCTCGACGAGCAGCAGTTGCAATCCTTTGCGTGCGAACTTGCTAGGGTACGTAGTGGGCGGCACCAAGGCGCGGCCAGCGGACCGCCGCATCATCCTTCCAAAGATCAGGTCGCAAGTTGGCTTGCGCGTGAGCACTTTAGCGCCGACCCTGCGATCACCGACATTTGGTACTTGCCAGGCAACGCCCCCGATCGGGAAATTCGTTTCCTTGAGAATAATGCGCTTCTCGCCGGGTTGAATGAGCAGGAAGTGATTCCGATTGATTTTGGTTTTGAGGTGGAGGGGCTTAATTACCAACTTCTGGTGGCCGATGTTGCTCCAACTCAATGGGAGCGGCTTCAAAATGGCGCCCTGCCGCTGCCGCCCAACTGGACTTTGGAAGACTACCGGCACTTTCGTCGCGGGCAACTATGAATGAACAGCAGCGGCTTTGGCTGGTGCAAGCCAAATCCGACTATCGTATGTTCACCGAGTTGCGCCACGGCCCCGGACCGACTTGCCATGTGCTTCATTACTTGCAGATGTCGGCGGAGAAACTGGCAAAGGCTTATTTCTGGGGGTCTGGAAATCCCCGCAGAAGCCATGCGGTGCTCTTGAAATTTTGTCGGGCGATCAAATCAAATGATCGCCTGCGCATGGCGCTGGAATACGAGCAACGGGATGCCTGGAAAGCCATGATTGATGGCATTTCACAGGTCGCCTTTGCAGTGGAGCGGCTGGCTCCCGATTTAGCAGGCGACGGTCCCAATCCCGAGTATCCATGGCCGCCAGTATTGCCGGCAGAAGCACCCGTCGAGTTCACGTTTCCGATCTGGAGGGGGCCGGGAGCGGATGCGCCTATGCGAAAATTCTTGTACTTCCTGGACCGCCTATTCATGCGTTCCGACAGTTGCTTCTAATGCAGCGCCTGGCGATAGGGCTTACCCGATCTCATCCAACAGCCGCTCGACCGCCACGTCCAGCTTCTCGCGGGTCTCGTAGGTGCCGGCGGCGATCTGCCTCCGGACCCCATCAACGCGACTTTGCCGGATGTCGGGAAGCTCGTGGAGCTGCTCGACCAGGCGAGCGGCGTCGGAAATATCGACCTCATCGTTGATCCGCGCCGATTCCGGACGAGCGGCGGCTTGCGAGGGCCGAGCCGTGTGCAGCGGGCTGACCGCCCGAGGGCCGTGCAAATGACTGGGACCGTAGATTTGCATCTCTAGCTCCTAAGACGAGACCGAACGAAGCCCGTGCAAGTATACCACAATATTACAACGGTTCGCTATCTGTTTGCCGCGCGCCAGATTATAGGTAGTTGCTGGAATCTCGGCAAGATCAACGACAGCCATTCAGAAGGCGAGAAGGCGTGACGGCGAACCCCTCCAAAATGGGCACCGCAGCCGTGCTGGGCATGCTCCCGCCGCCCCGTTCCGCAGGGCTGCAAGCCAACGGCGAAGGGGCCGTCTCCTTCTGCGTCCCCAAACTCGGCGAACCTGAACCCCTTTCGCTTGTCTTCCGTAATAAAGGGCGAGGAGGCGAGCGGTGGGCGATGAACGGCAAGAATCTCCATCTCGACGACGGCGTGTTGATCGGCCATCGATCCTGGGACGAGCCCCTGTGCGTCTCGCGGCCGGCCTTTCGCCAATTCACGCGCCGCCTCGATAGCCAGCTTCGACTGTTGGTGGCCCGCTGGGCCTACGCGGCTGCTCCCAACGCGCGAATCCTCCGGGCCCCAACCTCAAACCGCCGGCGACGGCCCCGCTGAGCCCTGAGCAGGGAGTCTCCTCCTCAATCGGCGGGCGACGGAAAGAAACGCTTCACATCCGAGGACGGCTGTGCCACAGCCGCTTCCGACCGCCCTCCCCCTTCCGCTTTCCGCCTTTCCGTTCAGTCCCACTTCAGCACCGCCCCGGTGTCGGCGCTGGTGGCCATGGCAGTGTACTTGGCCAGGTAGCCGGTCTTGAAGCGCGGCGGGCGGGGCTTCCACTTCTTGGCCCGCTCGGCCAGTTCGGCCTCGCTCAGGCGCACGCTGAGTGTATGGCCGCGCACGTCAATGTCGATGACATCGCCGGCTTTTAGCAGGCCGATGGGCCCGCCGCAGGCCGCCTCGGGGCTGACGTGTCCGATGCAGGCCCCGGCGGTGCCGCCCGAGAAGCGGCCGTCGGTGATCAGGGCCACCTTGTCGTCGAGCCCCATGCCCTTGATGGCCGAGGTAGGGGCGAGCATTTCTTGCATGCCGGGCCCGCCGCGGGGGCCCTCGTAGCGGATCACCACCACGTCGCCGGCCTTGACCTTGCCGTTGACGATCCCCTCATAGGCTTCAGTTTCGGCCTCGAAGATCACCGCCGGGCCGGAGTGCTTGAGCATTTCCGGCCGTACGCCGGCCGCCTTGATCACCGCCCCGTTGGGCGCCAGGTTGCCGTAAAGGATCACCAGCCCGCCTTCCTGGCTGTAGGCATGGTCGCAGGTGCGGATGCAGTCGAACGGATCAAAGCCGAGCTGAGCGGGCGAGAGGTCGCGGATCGACCTGGCGGTCCGCGGTACGTTCATGCCCTGCGGGCTCTTGCTCCCACCAGCGGTGACGGCGGCCAGTTCAAGGGCCGCTTGCTGGGGGGTGTTGGCGCGGATGTCGTAGTCGGCGATGTTCTGGCCGAGCGACTTGCCGTTGACGGTGGCACAGTTGAGCTTCAAGAGCCCCGGACGCCCGCGCTCGATTTCGCCGAGGATCGTGTGCACGCCGCCGGAGTTGTGGACGTCCTGCACGTGGTAGGCACTGCTGGGGGCGACCTTGCAGATGTTCGGCGTCCGGCCGCTGAGGCGATTGATCCGTTGGATGTCGTACTCCACTCCGGCCTCGTGGGCGATGGCCAGCATGTGCAGCACGGTGTTGGTGCTGCCGCCCATGGCCATGTCGAGGACCATCGAGTTGTCGATCGAATCGGCGTTGACGATTTCCCGCGGCAACAGCCCGTGTCCGGGGCCCAGTTTCTCGAATTCGAGCACCATTTCGACGACCCGCTCGGCGGCCCGGCGATAGAGTCGCTTCCGCTCCTCACTGGTGGCCAGCAAGGTGCCGTTAGTGGGCAGCGCCATGCCCAGGGCCTCGCACAGGCAGTTCATGCTGTTGGCGGTAAACAGGCCCGAGCACGAACCGCAAGTTGGGCAGCCGGCGCTCTCGATGGCCAGCAGGTCGGCGGCGCTCAGCTTGCCGTCCTGCTTGGCGGCGGCGGCCACGAAGACGTCGATCAGGTCGACCGATTTGCCGCCGGGCATCTGGCCGGCCTCCATCGGGCCACCGCTGACGAAGATGGTCGGCAGGTCGCAGCGCAGGGCCCCCATCAGCATGCCGGGCACGATCTTGTCGCAATTGGGAATGCAAATCATGCCGTCGAAGCAATGGGCCCGGAGCATGGTCTCCACCGAATCGGCGATCAGCTCGCGGCTGGGCAGCGAGAACTTCATACCCTCGTGACCCATGGCGATGCCGTCGTCCACGCCGATGGTGTTGAAGACAAACGGCGTGCCGCCGGCCTGGCGGACGCACTGCTTGACGAACTCGCCCACTTGGTTCAGGTGCACGTGGCCGGGAATAATATCGACGTAGCTGTTGCAGATGGCAATGAACGGTTTCTTGAAATCATCGTCGCCCAAACCGGTGGCGCGGAGCAGGCTGCGATGGGGCGCCCGAGCGTCGCCCAGCTTGATCATATCCGATCGCATGGTGCACGGTCCTTTCGCATAACGAGCAGCGGAAAAGCTGTATTTTAGGCCATGCCTGCGGCGAAGGGTAGGGGCGAAGCCGCCGTGCAGCACGTCGGCCCAGCGTGTGCGACCCGATGCGCCGCTCCTTGCACGAACCAACTGCAGCCGGTATTATGTGGCGATTTGGCCCGCTCGGACCGTTCGATAGTATTCCGATGACCCGAACATGACTCCACCGCGTTTTCTCTATTTCGATCTTGGCAAGGTGCTGGTCAACTTCGACGTGGATCAGATGCTCCGGCAGGTCGGTGAGGCGGCCCACATTTCCCCGGAGCAGGCCCGAGAGGCGTTGTTCGGCAACGGTCGGATGCGCCGATACGAGACGGGTCAGATCACCACTGCCGATTTCTATCAGGCGTTTTGCGAGGAGATCGGCGGCCGGCCGGACTATGCCGAGCTGGCCTCGGCGGCGGCCGACATCTTCAGCCTGAACCTGCCCGTGCTCCCGCTGGCGGCCCAGCTTCGCCAAGCCGGTTACCGGATGGGCATCCTGTCGAACACCTGCGAGTTACACTGGCGCCATTGTGCCCGCCGCTTCCGCATCGTCGGCGAGGGGTTTGCGGTCCATGCCTTGAGCTACCGCATTCAGGCCGCCAAGCCCGAGGCCGCCATCTTCCGGGCGGCCGCCGAGCTGGCGGGTTGCCCTCCCGAAGAGATCTTCTTCGTCGACGATCTGGCCGAGCATGTCGTCGGCGCGCGGGACGCGGGTTTCGATGCCGTGCAATTCACCTCAGCCGAATCGCTAGCTGAGGAATTGCGAAAGCGGGAGCTGCGTTTCAATTATTGATCGATGAGCAAAAAGGACCTTCGCAAAAAACTGTTGCAATGCCTGGGCGGACCATGGCCCGAGCCGTGCGACTTGCGTCCCAAGCTGGCCGAGGGTCTGCAAAAGGACGGCTACCGGATCGAGTCGCTCAGCTACGAGGCCGAGTCGGGTGATCGCATCCCCGCCCTGTTGATGATTCCCGACGGCGTCGATGCCCAACACCCGGCGCCGGCGGTGGCCGTCTGGCACCAACACAATGGCCAGTGGCACTTGGGCAAGAGCGAGCCCGCCGGCCTGGCCGGAAACCCCATGCACCATACGGGCGTGGCGTTGGTGCGCGAGGGCTATGTGGTTCTGTGTCCCGATGCACTGTGCTTCGAGGGCCGGCAGGATGGCCGGCTGAAGGGGGGCGACTTCGAGCGGTTCGAGTTCCTCCGCTACGTGGTGGCTGGCAGGTGCATGGCCTGGAAAAGCATCCTCGACATGCGGCGGGCGATCGATTACTTGTGTTCGCGCGGCGAGGTGCAAGCCGGCCGGATCGGCTGCTACGGGCACTCGATGGGTTCGACGCACACCTGGCTGGTGGGCCCCTGGGAGCCGCGGTTGAAATGCCTGGTGGGCAACTGCTGCTTGCCCACCTACGCCGCCATCCAGCGGACCAAGCTGCTGCATTGTTTTTCCAACTTCATTCCCGGCTGGTTCCAGTACGGCGACACGCCGGACATCGCCGCCCTGATCGCCCCGCGGGCCCTGCATTTCAACTTTGGCGAGAAGGACCGCGGCAGCCCGATTCTGGAGGTCCGCAAGGGGGTCAAGACCATCGCCGCCGCCTATGCGGCCGCCGGCGCCGCCCAAGATTTCAGCAGTTACATCGAAGCAGGCGCGGGCCACGTCCTCTCGGACGAAATGTGGCGACGCGCGCGCGAGTGGTTCAAGCAGCACCTGAAAGCGTAACGCAGAGGAATGAGGGATGAGTGCCATTCGGCAATTTCCATTTTTCATTTTTCAAGTTGCATCGCGTCTCTTCCCTCCGCGTCCTCGGCGCGCTCTGCGGTGAATAATCCCGATTAGCTCTCGCCCTATGCCCATCCGCCCAAACCGATTCCCCTCCGCCTATCGCGTCCAGCGTGCCGCGGATTTCCGGCGGGCCTTTCGCCGCCGCTTGAGCACCGCCGACGAGCGGATGGTGATCTACGGCCATGCCAACGGGCTGCCGCACCCACGGCTTGGCCTGTCGGTCTCGCGCAGAATGGGCGGGGCCGTGGTCCGCAATCGCTGGAAACGGTTGCTGCGGGAAGCCTTTCGGCTCAGCCGCGAGCGACTGCCTGCCGGCGTCGATCTGATTGTCATTCCGCGGCCCGAGGCGGAACCGTCGTTGCGGCAGTTGATGGACTCGTTGCCGCGGTTGGCGGCTCGCGTCGCCGGCCGGCTCGCTCGAGAATCCGACGCTTCGCCACCGCCGCGTTGACCGGTGTATGGCAGGCCGCGTATGCTTTAGGTGGATGCCATGTTGTACGATCGATTGTCCGCCCTGTGGTCCGTCTTGGTCCGACTGCCCGCCCTGCTCCTCATCGGCGCGGTGCGAGTTTATCAATATACTCTGGGTCCGGTACTTGGGCCTCGCTGCCGCTTTGAGCCGAGTTGTAGCGTGTACTTCATCGAGTCGGTGCGGAAGCACGGTGCTATTCGCGGCGGATTGCGCGGCCTCTGGCGGATTTGCCGCTGCAACCCATGGATGCCTGGCGGCTACGACCCGCCGTAATCGCGAAAATGGACCACCCCCAGCCCAGCAACCCACTCTCCGCAGCTTGCCGATCTAGTGCAGATTGCGCCTATGATTTTGCGTCCTTCTCTTGACGCAACTCGACCAACTAACTATCGTCTCGTCACAAAATGCTTGTCACGTGAAGGACGTCCCCTGCGGCTGGGCGTGCCGCCGGGACGCGGCCTGGCCGGAGCAATAAGGTATCTTCTCCGATCAGGCTGGTACGACCCAACGGGGCCGGGAAGGCATCCGATCGGCCCTCGGTTCACCCGGCGGGTAAGGAGTGCAGCCAAGCATGAAACGTCGGCAATTGTTGCTGCTATTGTCGTCGACTGCCATTTTCGGCCTCGGCGGCTGCTCATGGTGGAACGGTTTGACGATGCGCTCACAGAGCCCGGAGCCACCCGAACAAAACCGGCGATCCACGACACTGGTGGGCGATCTGGCAAGGCCGTTCGGTACCCACTCCGTGCCGATCGAATGGGTCGGGTTGGTGACCTGTTTGCACCACACCGGCAGCGATCCGGCCCCTTCCCCGGAACGGACTGAACTCATGGAAGAGATGCAAGTCCGCGGTGTCAAGAATCCCAATGCCCTGTTCGCTTCCGGCAGCGTGTCGTTGGTGAAGGTGCGGGGACTGTTGCGGCCCGGCATTCAAAAGGGCGACCATTTCGATGTTGAACTACGGGTGATGTCGGGAAGCGAGA
This sequence comes from Planctomycetota bacterium, assembly GCA_021784975.1. GTDB lineage: Bacteria > Planctomycetota > Planctomycetia > Pirellulales > Thermoguttaceae > JAJYGU01. The sequence continues at coordinate 2,994 of JAJYGU010000155.1, read as the reverse complement.
CGACCAGCCTGCGCGGCGGCTATTTGCTGCCCACCGGACTTCGGCAGACCGAATACCTCAGGAGCAACTTATATCTCAAGGACAACTTCCACCAATCGGAGTTGCGCCAGGGTTGGGTGATGGCCGTGGCCGAAGGGCCGGTATTGATCGACCCCACCGCCGACCCCAAGCAAGACCGCGTCAAGCTCTGCCGCGGACGAGTGCTCGGCGGCGGGGTGGCCCAGAAATCTCGTACCCTGGGAGTGGTCTTGACGCCCGAACACAAGGGCGTGGTCAATAGTTCGCGGGTGGCCAACGCCATCAACAAGCGGTTCCATACCTACCGGAAGGGAATCCAAATAGGCATGGCCAAGGCCCAAACCGACGAGTACGTGGAACTGGCCGTCCATCCCCGTTACCGGGAAAATGTGGAGCGATATATGGGAGTGGTGCGGGCGATCGCCATTTCCGAGACGGCCTACGAGCGGAAGCAACGCATCGCCGCCCTTCGCCTCAGACTGCTCGATCCCAGTACCGCCCAAGAGGCGGCCATCGAGCTGGAGGCGATTGGCAAGGAGGCCGGGGACACTCTGTGCGAGGCCGCCGCTTCGAAGATTTCCGAAGTCCGCTTCTACGCGGCCGAGGCGCTGGCCTATCTCGATCGCCGGGAGGCCGCCGAGCCGCTGGGACAGATTGCCCGCGATGAACCGGCCTTCCGCGTGTATGCCTTGGCGGCCTTGGCCACCATGCAGGATTACGCCGCCTACGAGCAGCTCCGCAATCTGCTGCCCGATCCCAGCGCCGAGACTCGTTACGGGGCCTTCCGGGCCCTGTGGTTGATGAGCCCGAACGATCGCTTCGTCAAGGGTGAGGTTCTCGGGGGATTCCACTTCCACGTGCTGGACGTGGGCGGCCCGCCGCTGGTGCATGTGACGCGCAGCCATATCCCCGAGGTGGTGCTGTTCGGCCGGGAACAGCGCCTGTTGTTGCCATTGGCGCTCAATGCCGGCAACGACATCCTGGTGACTAGCACCCCGCAGAACGAAGTCTGCGTGGCCAAATACTCGGTCCAAGACGGCGACCAGAAACGGACCGTCTCCACCCGTCTGGATGAAGTGATTCGGGCCGTCGTGGAGCTCGGCGGGACCTATCCCGACGTGGTCCAGGCCATTCAAGAGGCCAGGGCGACGGGGGCCTTGACTTCGCGCTTCGCGGTCGACGCCCTGCCGGAAGCCGACCGACCCTATGTTCGCGTCGAACGATAGAGCGATTCTCCCATGCTCAAGGCCCTGGAACTCGCCGGTTTCAAGAGTTTTGCCGACCGGACCCGCTTCGCCTTTCCGCCCGGCATCACCGTGGTGGTGGGACCGAACGGTTCGGGCAAATCGAACGTGGTTGATTCGATCAAATGGGTCTTGGGCGAGCAGAGCATCCGGAGTTTGCGGGGCCGCGAGATGGCCGACGTGATCTTCAACGGCTCGGGCGGCCGGCGGGCCGTCAATACCGCCGAAGTCACCCTCACCTTCGACAATTCCCAGCACTTGTTGGCGATCGACGCCCCCGAGGTCGAGATCACCCGCCGCGTCTATCGCAGCGGCGAAGGCGAATACCTCATCAATCGCAATCCCGCCCGGCTCCGCGACATCCGCGACCTGCTCTCGGGCACGGGCATGGGCACCCAGGCCTACAGCGTCATCGAGCAGGGCAAGGTCGACGTCCTGTTGCAGTCCTCGGCCCGCGAGCGGCGGGTGATTCTGGAAGAGGCCGCCGGCATCAGCCGCTTCAAGCTGCGAAAACTGGAAGCCCTGCGGCGGCTGGAACGCGTCGAGCAAAACCTGCTGCGGCTGTCGGACATCGTCGACGAGGTGCAAGGCCGGCTGACCGCGGTCCGCGCCCAGGCCGGCAAGGCCCGTCGCTACCGGGACTACGCTAATCGGCTGCAAGAGCTGCGGACCCAAGCGGGCCTGGTCGACTGGCGGCGGTTGAGCCGGCAACTGGCCGGTCTGGACGGCGAACTGCAAACGCTCCGCGACCAGTGCCAGGCCGCGGCCGCCGAGGTCGAATCGCACGAGGCACGGCGGCTGGACATCGACCAACAGGTGGGCGATTTCAATGAGCGGATTCGTCAGGCGGAACTGCAGGCGGCCGCCCATCGCGAGCGGATCGCGGCCGGCGAATCGACCATCCAGCACCACCGCAGCCGCAGCCGCGATCTGGAACACGAACTCGAACGGCACCGCCGGCAATTGGCGGCCATGAGTGCTCGGGCAAGCCACGCCCAACAGCAATTGCAAGCCACCACCACCGCACTGAACGCCGGCGAAGAAAAGCATGGCCAGATTACGCAGCGTCTGCTGGAAGCTGAGCGAAGCCTGGCCGACACCCTCGCCGCCGTCGAGAAGCTTCGCGGCCAGCTCGAGCAGGGTCGTGCAGCCCACGTCGAGCAGACGCGCCGGGCGGCCGCCTTGGAAAATGAAACCCGTACCCTGCAAGGCCAGGTCAACACCGCCGCCGCTGCCTGCCAGCGGGGCGCGAACCGCCTGGCCGAGTTGGACCGCATGCTGCAGGAGTTGCAGACGGACCTTGCCCAATTGCGGCGACGCCGCTCGGATCTCAACGACGATTTCGATCGCCGCGCCAGCCTGCTGGCCGCCGCCCAAGAGCAGCTTGGGCGACTCCACCAGCAACACGCCGCGGCCCAAGCCGCCCTGAGCGAGCTGCGCCAGCGGCAAAGCGGCTTGGTGGAGCGGGCCGCCGTGCTGCAAGAGCTTATCCAACGCCATGAGGGCCTCAGCGCCGGGGTGAAAGAGGTGCTCACCCGCGCCGCCAACCCGGCCGACCCGGTCTTCCGCGACATTTGCGGGCTGGTGGCCGATGTGTTCCACGTCAGTGTCGAGGTCGCCCCGCTGGTGGAAATCGCCTTGGGGCAGGCGGCCCAGCACGTGGTCGCCCCGCGCTCGGAGTTGATAACTCGATTGCTGGCCGAGGCCGGCCGTCTCAGCGGCGGGGTGGGAT
>JAJYGU010000406.1 GCA_021784975.1 Planctomycetota bacterium | reverse complement strand
CAGGTTTCCCCCACCAAAACGCACTGGCGGTCTTCGTGAGAAGCATGTTTCCACTCAACGACTTATTGCTCAACGTAATGCCCCGGCAAACACGAAATGCTAGCTTCAAAGCGGTGGTCATGTACTCCGTACCTGACGCATCGGACTGATTCTGTCGCGACGCCTGACGTTTGTACGGAACCGTGGTAGCCAACAACGCCGGTCCGCCACTGACGGGCGTTCACACCCGTTTCCGGCGTGGCCGGTTTTCGACCCGGCGTTTACGCCGGGTTTGGGGGGAATCGGCGTCTTGCCAGTGTCATCCGCGTTTACGCGGCTCGTCCGATGACCACCCAGCACAAGCCCGGTGAACCGGGCTGATACTACGGGCTTCAAAGCCGTCTTCAACCCAGCGTAAACGCTGGTCCGAAGCCGCCTTCGGCGGAAAGCCCGATGCATCGGGCTCGATCCGGCCGGCTCTGGCGGTTCAAGCGGCTATTCGATCGGTCGAGTACGTGCAGGGCGCTTTAGAGGCTTTGAAGACAGATAAGGTTGCGCTTCATCGAACTTCATGACGAAAGTGCCATTCGTCAAGTTCACCCTGCTGGTCGCCTCGCTACGTCCGAGCTTCAACGACACGCTCTTGGCTGGTAGACTCTTTGCGGTTGCACATTTGATGGGTGACATGGCCATTTACCCCTGCCTGGATGTGTCGATGAGAATGATCCGTCGTTCCATCAACACTTCTGAGTCGCACGACATTCGTTCTCAGCTTCCGTGAAATCTTAGCATCTTTGCTAAGCGGAGCAATGTCAAGTCACCCCGCCCTTATCGTGCGTCGACATCCACCCATGCGACTTATAGACGATTTTCCCTTTTACAGGCCGGTCTTTGAGGCGAACTGTACCACTACAAACGGGCTGTCAAACTTTATGCCCTCGGGTACGCTCGGCGACGCGCAGCGAAAAGCTGTGTCTCCCCATGCCGTAGCGTGCCCTCACCCTGGCCCTCTCCCGGAGGGAGAGGAGACGAGATCCTCGCTTCCTTGCTGCCGAATCAACACTTGCTCCCGCTCCGGGTCCAGACCGTTGCGCAAGGCCATCGTCTGCACCGACATCGCCCCGTTGCGGACGAGGATCTGATCGGCTTGGGCCTCCTTGAGGCGGTCGCGGACGGCCAGCGGCGGCGGGATGCCGAGGATATCCACTGCCGTCAAGGCTTCCGCCGGTAGCCGGCCGGCGGCGGCTGCGTGGGCAACCACTCGCCGCATCAGTTCAAGATCGTCTTCCAGCATCTCGTGCTGCAGGCGGTCGAACATCTTTACCGCCGGCCCTTCGGCCACCATCGTCGAGGCATAGTTGGCGTTGCTGGCGTCGCTGGTCAACATGAACTCGGGCATCACCAGCCGGCTGGCGATTGCCCGCAACTCGGCCTGCAACACGGCCACGTAGCGGGCGGCGTCGATGCCGGCCGCCGGAAACTCGTATTCCGTGCCGGCCACGGCGTCCAGGATCGTGCCGGGGGCGTATCGCTTGAAGTGGCTGGTCCGTCCGCTGGCCTGGCTGGTGTGGCTGAAATCGGCCTGGGCGGCCACGAATTGCTCCAGGCCGGCGCTGGTGGCCGCCTGGTGCTTGCGGATCACGGCGACGGCCGACTGAATTTCAGCCACCACGCTCATGTTCCTTAGCAGCTTTTCCGCCCGGCGGAGGTTCTTGCGGACCGGATAGAACAAAGGGAGGCCGCGGCGGACATTGGCGTCGACGTTGGCCTTGCGGTGCTGGATCTCGGCGGCGGCGACCAGCCGGCCGTCGATCCAGTAGCCGACCACCGTTTCCACGTCGTCCAGCTCCGTCTGCACGCCGAAGCGGATCGAGGGGTCGGTGCCGCGGTCCGGCGGCGTGGCCACCTGGTCCGGCTCGACGAACCGCAGCCGCAGGGTGCCGTCGGCGGCCGGAAACAGCCGCAAGAAGCACTCGCCGTCGCGGTCCTTGCGACGGACGATCTCCTGCTGGCGCTTATGCCAGTGGTTGAGGCGGACGAACTCATCGAGCACCGCCTGCACCTGCTGGGCGAGCGGCTCGGCGGCCCGGCCCGACTTGGCCACCGCCCGATAGGCATGGCCGCTGCCGACGATGTAGCTGATGCGGTTCTCGTGGCCGTTGATGGCGAATTCATTCCAGACGGCCAATGCGCGGCATTGGTCACGGATCTGAGCGAGCTGCTGTTCATCACTAAAGGGCAGACCGGCGGCCGCCTGGCCCGGCAGGCTGCCGAGCCGGCGCCAAGGCAGGCCATCGACGTCGTATACGGCGTCGGTGGGATCGACGAAGCTGTCCCACAGCTCGTCAAAAGCCTCCAGGAGCCGGCGCTCCAGGGCGAGCCAACGCGGCTGAGCAGCCGACGGGGGCGGTTGATGGTCGGAGGCACGGTCGGTGTGGTTGATGGATTGCATGGTCAGAGGTCAGGGATCAGAGGCCAGGGATCAGAGATTGGCAGATTGCATTCGAGCACAGGTGGCCACCGATTGAACACCGATGAAACGCGGACCAAGAGGGCACCTGCTCACGAACCCGATTCACTTGACGCTCATTCTCCGTGTTCAATCCGTGTTTCGTCCGTGGCTACATAAGCTTGCTCTGAGTGAACGATTACGCGGCGGTCAACGTGGTACACAGTTGAATTTGGGATTGGGGGCGTGAGGCGATCCACGGTCCACGCTTCGAAATCTATACGCATGTACATGCTATCCCTTGCCACCCTAGCTTGCAAGCCGAGTTTCTGGGCCACACGCCTTGCCGGTCACCTTGCGGCCCCTGGCAGCAATCGCCGCAATTCACTGGAACCGCTTAACTTGGCGCGTACGAGACTGCGCCGCGCTCCACCGCAGCTTTATGAGGTCTCCAGGCTTCTCCCGACGGGTCCTCTCCACGGCAGCAGCATCGGAACCGTCTCTTGATACTGACGATAGGTCTCACCGAATTTAGCGACAAGGTCCTTCTCTTCCAGGTACGCGCCGAGAACGATCCAGAACGTCCAGAGCAAATTGAAGAGCAGACGATCTGAACTCAAAGAGGGAGTCGCCCAGATGAACACCAGCGTGAAAAAATACAGGGGGTGACGAATCCAGAGATAGGGGCCTCGAACCAACAGGTGCGGCGCCTGCTGCTGGTCACGCAAACCTGCCAAATGTGACAAGATGGCGATCCGACCAAAGAGGTCGAATGTCCCGAGGGCTCGAACGGCCCACACGAAACCGGACGCGGCCAGGAGGAAGGCGGCATGGAACGCTACTCGCCAAAACCCCTGGGACTGAAAGAGAATTGTGTGCGACGGCTGCCAGAGGAGCACGACGGCAGTTAGTACCGCGCCGGACGCGATTGCATAGGCTGCGGAGTAGTAGTGGCCGGGTATGGTGGACGAAAGCCAACGACGAAATGAACGTCGCACCATCCCGCTATGTTGAAGAAAAAACACTGTGGACAGCAGCGCGTCCGACAGCAAGGCCTGCGGTTCTGAGATGTTCCAGCAGATCAAGCTGAAAGGCCCTGCGATCAGGAAACCAGCAAAGAGCAACAACGAGCCTCCGCCAAGAAGCATGGCCAAGATGATTACCGCATGGCCTTTGAATTGATCGGCTGACAGCATCGGTTTGCCCTTTGGGGGGGCCAACGTAACGCCGAGCGGCGCGCCGCGGCTCTCCGCCCAACTCAAGGGAAAAGAAGCGTGTGGCACAAGGTTGGAAGGTAGAGTGTGCCGAATGCACCAAGGGCTACTCCCCACCTCGCGAGCTGGCGCGGCGGATGAAACAATCCAGCATCGAAGGACAGGTCAAAATCGCGGCGCGCGCCCGGAAGGTAGTCAATGGGAAGCATCCCGCACCGTCACACCCGCTCGGCGCAATGCCTCGGACTTCACCTGCTCCCACGACACCGTCTGGACCGAACCCGAATCGTACTCCGCCGAGCGCCTGCGAATCTCGGCGGCCCACTCGTTGCTCAGCGGCGGAAGAGCGTCCGCCGGCAACGTCTCCCAGAGGGCGTCGATCAATCCCAGAATAAACTGCTCACCTCGCAGCTTCCGTGAAGGCTTCGACGGCCAATCCAGCCGAGCGGATCAGGCTGCGCAGCGTGCCGGCGGCCACCTCCTTGTGGTCTGGAACGGAAAGCGTGGCTCGGTGTCCCTCCCGAACCAGGATAATATGGCTGGCTGCGCTGCGGACCTTCTCCCACCCCATAGACTCGAAGACCCGCACCACTTCGCGACCGCTCAAGCGTGGCAACCGTGCCATCAGGCCACCACGTCCACTTGCTGTGTTTCCACGGTCAATGGCATTCCACGCTCGGATCGAACCGCCAAGCAGGCGGCAATGGCGTCCTTGACGTTGTCCAGAGCCTCATCCCGTGTGGCCCCTTGACTGACACAGCCGGGGATTGCCGGACACTCGACGACCCACACACCGTCCTCGTCGCGGTCGATGGTGACGACGAACTTCACGCCAGGCCCTCCTCCCTATAGACAGCTTCACGAACTAACAACCCCAGACACCCCGCCTATCATTTTAGCAACCAGCGATGTCGCTAGGTAGGCGGGCTTATTCGCGGGGTCATTGCTTCCCGGTGTCCTGCTGGTCGTCAATCAGCGAGGCTGTCTCCCTTTGTCCCCGACGCTGCCCATAATCACCCCTCAGCAGGCCTTGCAGCGATAGATCCTCGTCCAACTCGGGCCAATGAATGCCGCAGGGCGAAATCTCGATGTGGTTCAACTGCTCCTCGGTTCCATGGGCCAGCCGCGGATTCTCGCCCACTGAGAAACGAATCTCGGCCCCGCTCGCCATGGAAACAATGATCTGACCGTCGCGAAAGACGGCGGTACGCGCACTATCGACCAATGTGCTCATGCCACCTCCAGGACCACGTTAAACGATGCCCTTCTGGTTTCGCCCCTTCACCCTGCCCGTGACAAAGGAAGAAACGCATGGACAACCGTGCGCAGCGCACCCTCACCCTAGCCCTCTCCCGGAGGGCGAGGGGACCAAGCGCGCCGCTCATCCGACGGGTAGCCGGTTGCCCAGGCCATCATTAGCGGCGGCGCGGCCGTGCAGGGTTTGCGCCGCCAGGCGGACGGCCATTTCCAGCGCATCGGGGCCGTCGTCGTGGTCGCCGATCGGGAACTCCTGGAGTTGCTCGACCAACAGCCGTGTGCCGGGGCTATTGCTCTTAAATCGCAGCCGGTGGGAGGCCAGGTACGGTCCCAGCCGGCGGATGCGGACCAGTTTGTTGGTGCGGTTGTCCAGCGGCGTGGGCCGGACGTTGAGCGCGCCTGCCCGGCGCAGCTCGACCTCGAACTGCCCGGCCAGCAGGTCCTGGAACTGGTTCGTCTCGATGCCCAAGGCGTCGGGCTGAAAGCGGCGGACGAGCTCCACGCCGTCGGCCACGATCTGCGGCGTCGGCCGCCGGGCCAGATCGGCCTCGACATAAATCATCCCTTGCCGATCAACGCCGAGCATCACGAAGGCGGAATAGTCGCTTCGCCTCGCATCGTTGCCCTTGCTCGGGTCGAGGGCCAGCGTCTTGACGATCAGGTTGGCCGGCCAGGCCTCGAACCAGATGGCCTCGTCGAAATAGGTCTCGGGCCATTCGCACTGGTCGGGATTGATCGGCGAGTTTTGCTTCTCGCGCTCGAAGGCGGTCCGTCCGCTCTCCGCCCGCATGCACATCAGCGTATACAGGTCTTCCACCTCCGGCCAAAGAAGGATCGCCCCGGTTTCCATTGCCTGGCGGTTACGCTCATAGAATTTGCGGGCGGCGGCCTGGCGGCGGGGATTGGCCAGATCGACGTACCTCGCCTCCCATTGCTGCCAGAGCGAGGTGTTGTCGGGCCAGCGGACGATGGCCCGAAACAGCCGCGAGGTCCAGCCGGGGGTGCGGTGCAGCTCCATGGCCAGGGCCTCGCGGTGCAGGGCGGTGGCCAGGTTGACCACATTCGTTCGGGCCGTGCCGGCCTTCATCAACGTCCCGTGGAACCAGTCCCGCGAATGTTCGCGCTGCACGGCCGAGCGGATGTGCCCGTCGTTCTGCAGGTCGTCGCAGACGATCAGCGTGGGGCGATGTTCGCGGTGGCGGCGGCCGCGGATCCGCTGTCCGGTGCCGAAGGCCTCCACGGTCACGCCGTTGCGGAGCACAATGAGATTGCTCCGCCACACCAGCCCGCGACCCACGGCGTCGGGGAAATCCTTGGCCAGCCGCGGGTTTGCCAGCAATTCGGCCTTGATGTTCTCCAGGTGGGCGCAGGCCTGGTGCCGGGTGTCGGAGACGATCCACAGATACGGCTCCCAACATTCCACCGCCGCCCGCAGCGGAAAGGCGAGCGTGCCGAAAGTCGATTTGGCCCCGCCGCGAGGGCCGAGCAGGTTGAGCTTCGTGCCGCGATGGGCGGCCATGCCATCGAGCTGCCCGGCCAGCCAGCGGTGCATCGTTGAGGGCGGGCGGCTGAAGTGATCCGGTAAGTAGCGCTGACCCCAAGCCAGCAGGTCGCGCCGGCCGTCGCCGCGCTGCCGCAGCCGGCGGGCGGCGGTATGGCCGCGGACCACCGCGTCGCGGACCATGGCCACTAGCCGGACCATGGCTTCGGTTTCCGGCAGGCACAGCGGCGGGGACGCATTAAGCGGCCGTCCAGCGACAACTTCCACTTTCGCCAAGGGGACAGTCCCATCTTCGTCGGACGAAAATTGGGACAGTCCCCAACTTGTTTTTGGACGGCCGCTAAGGCGAATCATCGCCGGTGCTCCTTGGGAGTTTGCAGCCCATGCGGCGGGCAAGGGCATCCATGCGTTTGGCGAGCTGCTTGCGATATTCCTCGGGCAGATCTTGGATCATGCTGGCGACTTCCGCCAACAGCAGGGCGATCTGGTCAGCGGTAATCACGTCGGGACCGCGGCGGGCGTATTTTTCCGGGAAGCCGCGTTCCAGGGCCCAGGCCGCCGCTCGCCAGTATTGCTCCTTCTTGGCGGCGTTGCGGATGTACCGCAGCAAGTTGATTTCGTTGTCGCCAATCGCCCGGCGGAACTGTTTGGCGAATTCCGGATCGCGATCAGCGGTGTTCTGGATGGTAGCGACCGCGCAGCCGACATAGCGAGCGGCGGTGGTCTGACTGCCGCCCACGCTGAGGATGGCCACGATTTCGCGTCGCTTCCCCTCGTCGAGCACCGGCTTGCGGCCAGGTTTTGCCATAAATCACGGTCCCACATACTCAAACGAAACCACCGCCCGGCCGGCGGAGGCCTGGTACTGGCCCGCGAGCCTCCGGGACGCGCGGCCGCCGGTCTTCTTCACTCCGCTCGTTCGCCACCGCGGCGAACGGCGGCAGTGGGCGATCATGGCCGGGTGGCTGCAAGTGAGGCTCAGCCGTTGGCCCGCCTGCCGGTGCAACTCGGCCACCGTTTCGGTCGTCGCCGTGCCGATGCCGATTCCCTGATAGTCCGGCAGCGTGACCACCCGCGTCACTCGCCAACGATGGTTGCGGCCCAACAGGGCAACGGTCGCGCAGAACGACACCGGCACGCCATTCCAGAGGGCCAGGAAGCAGCGACTGTAGCGTGGCAGCTCGCCGCTTAGATAGTGATGCCGCGCAAACAGCCGCCACGCACCACGCCGGCAACGAACGAGCTGAAGGTGGATCGGCGGTCGTGAAAGACACCTCCGTTGGAAGGTGCAGGTGGCCATGTCGATCACCCAATCCGGGGCGAGCCATTCGGTCACGTCGTAGTGGCAGGTGACCGCCACGAAGCGGCGAGCGAGGTTTCCGCTGCGAATTCCCTTGGCGATGGCCGCCGAGACCACCCGGGCCACGTTGCGATCGACCACGCTGGTGAACTCGTCGAAGGCGACGATAGCGGAAGACGTGGGGCGTGGGGCGTGGACCGTAGGGCGTGACGCGGACGACGATGGAAGCTGGTCTCTCCCCTCTCCCATTGGGAGAGGGGCCGGGGGTGAGGGCGGCGAAGTGTATCGACGAGATCCATTCCTGTCTGCGGGCCCCCATCCCGCGTCTTCCATGAGTGCTCGGGCGAGGTCGCAGCGGAATTGCTCTCCCGTGCTCAATACCTGGTATGGCTTGATCCAACTTGGCGGCGAGGAAAAACCCACGGCCGTCAACAGCCGGGTGACATACTTGATCGGCCGCTCACCGAAGCCGTCGATCACTGCCCGGTCGGATGCCCACTGCTGCGGCCGATAGACGCGATCGCCGAACAAGGCTCGAGCGATCGTACTCTTGCCGCTGCCGGAAGGCCCGACGATCAATCCGATCTGCCAGGAAACCGGTGGAGATGCAACCTCCACCTGGTCCAAGGGGACAGTCCCATTTTTATGGCCGACCACGCCTGGCGTGGTGCCCGCCACAAAAATCGGGACAGTCCCCCCTCCGCCCTCGTCAAGAAGCCATGCGGGCAGGTCCACCGTGAACCGCTGCGAGGCCCGCTGGGCAAGCGGCACGTCGAACATCCCGCCCACCTGTCGCACGCGGAACGAATCGAACACCGGGCACTGGACTTCGAGGTCGAGGGAGGGCATGTCTACAGCATCATCAACCGGCACTTGAACCCTTCGGCGGCCAGCCGCTCGAACAGGGCTTGTTGTTCGCTCTCGTCACGGCACTCGACCAGCACCTGATACGACTCGGGAATGGCCACCTCGTCGTGGTTGTTGTCGTCGTTCTCATCGCCGGGCAGCGGCTCGGGTTCACTGCACATTTCGTCCAACAGGCTTTGCACGGCGTCGTTTTCCGTCTCCACCCGGGCTAACAGGTCCTTCAAGACGTCCTGGTTGGCCTCGGCCATATTCGCCAACGGGTCGTGCAAGGCCAGCAGCTTGGCGGCTTCGGTCTCATCCAGATCGAGCACGAGGACCGGCACTTCCACCTCGGGCGTGGTTTCGGCGCGGAGGTGGCCGTCGATCAATTCCAAGCTGCCGTCCGGCATCTCACGGGCCAGCAGGGCGTCGGCATAGCCGATCTCGGCCAGCACGCCCCGCAAGGCGTCGCGTTGCTGGTCAGGGTGGATGCGCCAGTTGCTCGGGTTGGGACGCAAGTCGCCAGCCCGCACGCGGCGAAGCTCTTTGATTCGATCGCGGATTTGCATGGATTATACTCCTAACAGCCGCAGCACGGCGGTGGCCAACGAGCCGACGGCGCCGGCCAGACTGACCATGCCCAGCACGAAGGTCTTCGAGACTGCCCGGGCCTCCTCGAGTCGCGCCAGACGGCTGTCGAGCGACTGCCGGCCGTTGCCCATCACCTTGGGCCGGCAATCTTTGCACAAGGCAATATTCACATCCAGGGCCGCCTGCATGCGGCTGAGGCACATGCAAATCTCGTCCAGCCGCTGGTGGACGCGATCCAGGTCGGGAGTTGTCATCGGCGTTTGTTATTTCAAGACACGTTCTTGGCCGTCTTCAGCGCCGTGCCGTTCTGCAAAATGGCGAGCAGTTCTTGGGCGCGGGTGGCGTCGTTGGCGGCGTAGTAGCTGGTCACCTTCTTGGCCACCTCGCCGAGCTTGGCCACAATCGCCTCGTCGCTGCGGACCGCCCGAACAATCTCGCGCACCTTGTGGACGATGCCCGAGTAATCGCCGACGGCATAGTCCTCGAACAACTCGGCGAACCAGGCCAAGCCCCACTGGTTCATCAGCTTCATCAACTCGATGGCGTGTTTCCGCCGCGCCTCGCGGCGGTTGTAGAGCCACAGGCCGGCCACGGTCAGGACCAGGGCCGCACCGGAGAGGATCACGTATTGCCAAACTACGGGAAGGTCGTGAAACATGCGGGTTTCCTTGGAAAATGGGTCAGAGGTCAGGGATTAGGGATTAGATGGTTCGGTTGACGTCTCTTGTGCGAAGCCGTTTTTCATTTTGCAATTTTCATTTTTCATTTTTCAATTTCCAATTGCCTGTCGTCGTGACGAACCGACAATTGGGCTACTGCTTCCTTGCGGCGAAGTAGATGATCGTGCCGACCAAGACCGAGCCGAGGATGCACAGCCCGGCCAGCAGCGGCGACGCTTGCTCTTGGCGAGCGGCTTCAAGCGGCTGCGAGGAGCCGGCCGGCGGTGCGGGCTCGGCTTGTTTCGCCAGGTTGGCTTGCTGTATGGCCAGTAGGAGCGAAGATATCTTATCGAGCCGCGCGTCAGTGGCAGCCAGTCGTTGGTCTTCGTCCGCTCGGTACGGCAAGAGCCGCTTCTTCGGCGGCTCCGTCCGCGGCGGCAGCGCACACGCCTGGCCCGGACCGCAAGGACAGGGGACAACCTCCGCACCGCTCTCGGAAAGCGTCGTCGTCGCCAACCGCGTCTGGGCGGCCGTTTGCAGCACCAGGTGCAGGCGTCCGGCCTGCACGCCAACCACCTTCGTTCCGTCGGTCCCCCAAAGGATGCCGACCACGCGGCCCTGGCGATTGAACACCGGGCCACCGGAATCGCCTTCGCGGGCGTGGCCCGACCACTCCATCCAATCCGCGGCAGCGGCTCCGGCCGGCTGGGCATACCGCAGAAACCGCCCGCAGTTGCAGGCCAGCCGTCCGTCGGCCCCGTAGCCACAGGATTCGAGCCGATTGCCGGCTCGCTGCATGGCGTCCGGTCCGTATTCCAACTCGGCGGGCGCGATCCTGTCCGGCGGTGATTGCAAGCCCAGGACCGAAACGTCCCAAGTGGCGTCGGCGGCGAGGATTCGCGCCGGCGAGACGTGGCCGTTGCTGAACCAGACACGCATGTGGCGGGCGTTTTGCACCACGTGGCGAGCGGTTAGCACCGCCCGCAGCCGGCGGTAGCAAACGAATACGCCCGAACCACCGGAGAAGCCGCCGTCGGCATCCTGACAAGCGACGCGGACCACGGCGGTCCGGTGCTCAACCGGCGCGACGTACCTCCAGGCCGGCGTAGGCACGCCGGGCACCGGCGGTTTGGCGTTGCGCGGCAAGCCGCCTTGACCGAGGCTCGCGTGGAACAGGCGTTGCAACCGGCCGCGGTCGGTGGCCCCGGTAATCCGTGCTCGTTCCCGGCCGTTCACCAGGAGCACGAAACAGGGAAGGCCGGTCACGCCAAACTGCTCGGCGGTGAGCCGATCGACATCGACATTAACGCGGCGGACGGAGTAACCGGCGGCCTGCAAGTCGGCGACCACCGGGGCCATTTGACGGCAGGGCTCGCAGTGCTCGGAGTAGAACTGGACGAGCACTTCGCCGGCGTTGGCCGAACCACAAGCCAGGCCGAGGACAGCCGCTAGCGCCGCTAGGGCCGACCAAACCAGCAAGCGGAAGATGTTGGGTAAGCGAAGCATAAGAATCTCCGTGGTTGAAGAAATTAGTACCAGGTAAACAGGTAACGAAACTGGCGCGGATCGCAGAGGTCGCCGGGGGCGACGTCGCAATCGTGCTCTTTCACTTGGGGACCGCGGCCGGCCCGCAACGCCGCGTGAACCAACTCCGAGCAGAACCGATCGGCGCCGGGCAAGTCGCTGTTGTCGGCTGGCGGCACGCCGAGCCAGGGCAAACGCCGCCGGGCCCAAATCCGCCCGATGTGCCGCCAGCCGTAGCGGCTGCCGGCCGCGTGGCACATGAACGTCCAGGCGGCGTCGCCGTCGAAACGCGGCGTCCGCACCCGGTAGACGTCGTAATAGCCCGGCCAGCGCAGAATTTCGCTGCGGCAGTCGATCAGCCGGCCGTCGGCGTGTTGCCGGGTCTCGCCGATCATCAGCGTGTGCGGGCAGGCCCAGCCGAGCATAGTCGCGTGGGTGTACGCGGACCCTGTCACCTCGGTGATGAGCGATCCTTCGAGCGTACACCCACGCGAGAGGGCCAGGTCGCCGTTGCGGATGGCGCCGCGGACGGCGTCGTAAGCGACCGCCCGCGGCCGCGGGGCGGGGGAAGGAGTTGTTGAGATCATGAGTATTTGAGGGTGAGGTGGAGAGCTAAGCCCTAAGCACTAAGATCCAAGAACTTAGTGCTTAGACTCCTGATGGTGTTGCGTTCGCCTGGCTTCCTCCGGGCCCAAAAGGGGACAGTCCCATTTTCGCGGCGGTCAAACACGTTTGCGTGGCAGCCCCCCTGGCGCCGCGAAAATCGGGACAGTCCCCATCGCTTGCCGCCGCCAGGCGTGGACTTCTTCGTAGCGGATTTGGTGTTCGCGGCGGAGTTCCAGCCGCGGCCGCTCGTCGGGCTCGGCGATTGGCGGCTTCGCAGGCGGATGGTTGGCGCGCATCTTGCGGGCCCGGCAGAGGCGGCACGGCATGTAGACCAGGCCGCCGCACTCGGGACATCGTTGCGGCGGGCCAGGCGGCTCCTCCTCGGCGTCGTCGACGCGGCTTGGGTAGTCGGGGCGGCGGCCGGAGGCGATGGCCGCCACCGTGCCGCGGCTGATACGAGTGAGCCGAGCGACGGCCCGCTGGCTGAGCCTCTTTTCCGCGAGCAGTCGTTGCACCTCGGCGACCTGGGCGGGTGCCAGCATAAGGCCCTCCTTTCCGCGCGATCGGGCGTTCGATGGCAACAAAAAAAGCCCGCCGCCGGAAATGCTTCCGGCGACGGGCTCGTGGGGCTACTTGAGGATCAAGCGCCGCGGATACCCTTGAATCGATGCGCTCAGAACGAGCACGAGCTTAGCAGAAGCGCTGGCACTTCTGAACAAGATGGAACATTCTTAATTCGGTTTACAGCCAGCGATCTCAACCGGCAGGTGGCATAGGAGGATCGCATGGGCTGTACCGGATCTGCAAGCCGACGCGAACGTGCTTATCCGCCTACATGCAGACGAGAACGGTATGCGGTTGACTGGGTTCGGATAGGAACGGTCACACCGAGTCCCGAGAACATCGACATCTACGGCGAGGTGGCGGACGACGAGCAGATGGACGCCCTTTGCGACAGTATCCGCAAGCGCGGCCTTGAGGAGCCGATTTTGGTGTCGCGTGATGGCTTCATTCTCAGTGGCCACCGTCGCCACTATGCTTGCCAGCTACTCGGATGGACACACGTACCGGTTCGGATTCGCAAGAATATCAGTCGCAAAGGCAACACGGAGTATCACCGCGAATTGATCGAATACAACCCGCAGCGCATCAAGCGGGCCGGTTCGTTGCTTAAAGAGGCGCTGTTACAAGACAACGACGTCGCCGACACCTATGCGGCGATTGAAGAGCGCCGCGATGCATCCATGCACGTCGATGCCGATTTTATGGACGTGGCCGGGATCAAGGGGACCACGCCCATCAGCGAGCGCCGGCGCGAATTTCTCGCGGCTGTCCAAAAGGTGATTGACGACCTCCAGGACTTCCATCCGTTGAGTATCCGGCAGATTCACTACAGGCTTTTGAACGATCCGCCACTCAAGCAAACCCCGCAGCGAAGCAAATACGACCTCGAGCATTACCGCTACCGGAATGATAAATCTTCGTATGATTCGTCGGTGGACCTGCTGACGAGCGCCAGGTACAGCGGCCAGGTATCCATGACGTGTATCGACGATGCGACCCGGCCGCAACGGAGTTTCAACGGTTGGGATTCTGTCTCCCAATTCGTCCACAGTGAGGTTGACGATTTTCTGATCGGCTACCACCGGGACCGCCAACAGGACCAGCCGCGACACATCGAAGTCTTTGCCGAGAAGAACACGTTGTACCGCATCGTCGAGCGTGCATGTTCGCGGTACTACGTTCCCTTTTCCATTGGCCGTGGGTTCTGCTCCATTCCCGTCTGGCGCGATATCGAAAAACGATTCCAGCAGTCCGGCCGGAAACGCATGACGTTGATTATCGTGAGCGATTACGATCCGGAGGGGCTGGAATTGGCGGATGACGCGATCAGGTCGCTCCGCGATAAGCATGACGTGCCAGTAGATGGGCATCGCATCGCCGTCACCCGCGAACAGATTGATGAGTTGCAACTGGCGGAAGATTTCAACCCAGCGAAAGAGACAAGCAGCCGCTACGACAGTTTCGTTGAGCGCACCGGCGACACCAAAACATGGGAAGCGGAATCGTTACCACCCGGCTATCTCGTTGAGCAAATCCAGGCGGCCATCGAGGCGAACATGGACATGGAGTTGTACGGACGGGTGTGCGACCAGGAGGAAGACGACTGTGCGGAATTGTGCCGCATTCGTGAGGAAATCGCCTCCCAGTTGGAGTTCTGATAAAAAAAGCCACCAAGATGGAAAACTGCAATCACAGGTCCGCCGCATGCACAATGAAGCTCCCCGGTGGAAAACGGGAGGCCGGCGACGAGGAGGGATACGGCGATGAGTAGCACGGAAGCCAGGCGGGCTCGCAGACCCACCATCACCGAGATCAAGCAGGCTGCCCGCGGCCGATGGGCGGAGATTCTGACCGCTCTCGCTGGCATCACCACCGACATCCTCGACGGCCGACATCATGCTTGCCCCAAGTGCGGCGGTGAGGATAGGTTCCGCGCGTTCGACGATTTCCGGGAGACCGGCGGCGTATTCTGCAATCAGTGTCACGCCGACAAGAACCACGACGGGGTCAGTACGCTGCAATGGGCCGTGGGGATCGACTTCAAGGCCGCCATCAAACTGCTGGCCGATCATCTTGGAATCGAGCATCGCAACGGCCGCGTCGCCAACGGCAGCACCAAGAAGCACAAGCTGGCCAACAATGTGGCCAAGGTCACGACGATCAATCCAAACAATGCCAGCGCAATCCTGGAGATCTACGGCAAAGCCAAGCCGCCGATTACGGCGCAGGGCATCAAGCGATGTGGTGGCCTACTCGTTCGATGGCGCGACCAGACTTGCATCCGATTCGATGCCCGCGTCCCGGCGGACGCCTCCGAGCCCACCGCGATCATCCTGGTCCGAGCGGACGGCGAGCCATTTCCCGCCGTGGGAAATCTTGGCGAAAGGAAGACGCACACGGTAGGTGGTAGCGTCAATTCCTGGCTGGCGTCCACCACCGCTAAGGAGATCCCCAAAGTAACCACGATCCTTGACGTGGAGGGCGTCACCGACCTGCTGGCCGTAGTGTCGGCGGGGCTGCCTGACGGGTGGGTGGCCGTCACCAACACCGCCGGCGCCAAGGCTCGCGGCAAGCTGCCGCGGGAATGGGCTGTGGGAAAGCGGATCATCGTGGTCGGTGATGCTGACGAGCCCGGTCAAGACGGAGCGAAGCGGGCGGCAGTCGCATATCGCCTAGCCGGTGTGGTGGAGGTTCTGTTTGGCCAGTTGCCATATCCAATCGAACAAGACCACGGTAAAGATCTGAGAGATTGGCTATTGGAAGGCCACGCCATTGCTGACCTTTCTACTGTGGCCGTCACCGCCGAAGAGGCTTCGGTGTGGAGTCGGCCGTCGTTTCATTCCAGCGAAAAAACCTCCATCATAGTCACTACGGACGAAGAGGACGTAGCAAATCAGGCCATCAGATCGCTTTCCGCACGCGACGATGTTTACCAGCGGGGCGGAGTACTTGTTCATGTCGTCCGCGACCAGGAGCCACCACGGGGAATCATCAGACCGCTGGGTGCCCCAAGAATTGCGGGGCTGCCCTGCCCAACGTTACGCGAACGAATGGCATCTTCCGCGGTCTGGTTGCGTCCCAGCGAAGACGACGATGCAAAGCCTTGTCACGTGCCCGAGTGGGCCGTCAAGGCTGTGGATTCGCGTGGAACTTGGCAGGACATCCGTCAGCTTGAGGCCGTGAGCGAGACGCCACTTCTCCTCGCGGATGGCGGCATACTTCAGACGCCTGGCTACGACGAGTCGAGCGGCATTCTATATCTGCCAGCGACTGAGTTTCCCACCATCCCCCACCATCCATCGCCTGCAGCGGCCAAAGAGGCGCTCAAGGATCTGTGCGAAGTCTGGTCCGACGTTCCTTTTGCCAGTGAGACCGATCTGGCGGTTGTGGTTGCGCTAACCTTGACACCGCTCTCGCGACATTCTTTCCGAGGCCCCGTGCCGCTGTTTGTCGTCGAATCCAATACCCCTGGCGCCGGCAAAACGCTGACCGCAGACGCCTGCGCCATTGTCTCGATCGGGCGACCCTTGTCCCGCGCATCCGCGCCTAACGACAACGAGGAGGCACGCAAGATGGTCACGTCGGTGGTCATGGGCGGGGAGCGGATGATTCTATTGGACAACATCGGGGAGGCGTTTGGCTGGCCGGCTTTGGATGCGGCGTTGACGGGCAATACCTGGACTGACCGAATCCTAGGGACCAATCGAATGCTGGTCGACGCCCCATTGACAGCCATCTGGGTTGCTACCGGTAATAACCTCATGTTTCGCAGCGATGTCATCCGCCGGACACTGCTATGTCGCCTCGAGTCGCTGGAGGAATGCCCAGAAGAACGGAGCGACTTTCTTCACCCTGATCTGCTTGGCTGGGTCACGCAGAACCGTGGCAGGCTTGTCTCCAACGCTCTTACCATTCTGCGCGGCTACCGGGTCGCAGGCTGTCCGTCGATGGGGCTCAGGTCGATGGGGAGCTTCGAGGGTTGGTCTGCAGCAGTCAGAGAACCTGTGGTGTGGGCCGGCCTGCCCGATCCAGCCGGAGGCCGCCGAGAATTGGCCCGACGTGCCGACCAAGACGCCATTGGGCTGAGACGCCTTATCGAGGGGTGGTCGGAAATCGACCCTGATTCAACCGGGTTGACTATAGCCGAGGCTGTCAAGATGCTCGATGACAATCCGACCGCCTACACGATTTTGCGTTCTGCAATCGCAGAGATTGTTCCGGCTCGATCCGGCAAGACGCCGTCCGTCCGGTCGATTGGCATGAAGCTGCATCATCTCCATCGGCGGGTTGTGGGTGGCCATTATTTGGAGAAACGTGACACCCGTTTGGGGGCGGTTTGGTTCATCGGAAGCGTCCAGCAGTGCGCCACTAGCGCCACTAGCGCCACTATTTCCGGCCCCTCGCGGGTGCGCGCGCAAGCGCACGCGCGCACGCGTGAAAACTCAGCGGCGGAAAATAGTCCCGCTAGTGGCGCTAGTCCCGCAGTCACCAACTTAACGTCACAGGATCATGCCGCGGTGGAGGAGTTTCTGAGAACATGACCAGCAAGCAGTTGGAGCACGAAGCGATCCGAGCCCATGCAACTGGCCTGCCGTGGTCGTGGCTTTATCAATAGCTCGCAGAGGCGATTGCCTCCCGGCACGGCCCCCGTTCACCCACGTTGGCCCCGTGTGGCGTTCGGTTCCAACCCTGGACAAAAGTACCCCTCTGGTGCCGCCGGCTCAACACGGGCGAACGTGGCGCGTCACGCCACCACCCAAGGCGTGCAGCCTGTCGCTCGTTTTTGGGAACGAAATCGGATGGAAGTACCCGCTCCTCGCCCGCCCACCGATGCCACCCGTGCCGCTTGGCGAACAACTTCGTCACGAGACCAATGAAAGCTTTGTGCGGGCCGTGGTGGTGGCCGTTGCCATCTATCCGTCCGTGGAATCGAGATACCCCCCTAGTCAGGCAAGAGCGGTTTGAGACACCAAACAACCTTTAGTAAAGGGATTTACGACGATGCCAGCACCCGAAGGAAATATCAACGCCGTGCGACACGGCCTGCGAAGCAAGCGGCACGGCCTGGTCCACGCGAAGCTTGGACGCCGCTTCGCCAACGCCTACGGCCATGCAAATCAGCTACGCAAGGCAGTAGAGACCCTCCTGGTGGAGAAACATGGCAGTTTGACTCTTTTGCAGCGGGCCAAGGTGCAAAGCCTCCTGCGCCTGGAGGAAGGCATCCGCGCCTGCGAAAAGTCGATGGCCGAGACGCCCGGCATGCCGCCCGACGAGGTGCGACAGCAGCGCTGGGCCATCGCCCAGTGGACCATGCAGCGGGATTCGCTGCTAGCGGCACTATTGGGTGATAGCAACCTCTCCGGCAAGCTGTCCGATCCGCTGAGCGTCATTTTAGACGCGGCCCAGGCCGGCGCCGTGCCAGCAGTCATTCCGGAGACTAACCCGTCGTGACCGCCCTCGAACAATTCTGGGCCAGTCTTATCATCGAGCGGGTCGATGGCACGATCGGGACCTTTGGCGAAACGGCTGCCCCGTTTCAGTGGCGATTCCTGCACGCCGTCGAGCCGGCCCTGGCGTGGGT